>CAMLGO010000036.1 GCA_946479665.1 uncultured Candidatus Saccharibacteria bacterium | reverse complement strand
CCGCGTCGTGCGACACTTTCACTCATACCGAACCCTGCGCCAAATCCAACGGCTATCGCAGCGATTGAGCAGGCTGACCTTGTGATTATTTCTCCGGGTGACCTCTATACTTCGCTCGGACCTCTTCTTGTCATTGACGGTATCGGTGATGCGCTTCGACGTACAAAAGCAACAGTCGCGTATGTCTGCAACCTTGTAACAAAAGAAGGACAGACTGCCGGATTCACGGTGAGCGATCACGCGTCTGAGATCGAGCGGTTTGCTGGCGGTCGGTGCCTTGACTATGTCATTTACAATGAAGAGCATCCGACTGCAAGCGTTGCTGAGCGTTATAAACAGGAAGGTGCCTATTTGGTTGAACATGACACTGATGTGCTTGCTAGCGCGCACTACAAAGCGATTGGCGGCCATTTCATTGGTGGCATGGCAGAAGAGCACAAGGCGGATTTTCTGCCAGTGACGCGATCATTGATTCGCCATGATGCCGAGCGAGTTGTTAAAACTTTTCTTGAAGAATATGAACGTTCTCGCAAGGCCTAGTGCTTTTTGGGCAATCGATTTCGATCGGTGTATTGGTAATGTCGACCAATTATACGGCCTGCTTGAAGCCGTCGTAAATGAGGTGACACCGCTTGACGTTGCTCGGCTCGAGGCGGCTCGTCAGGAGATGGAGGCCTCGGGCGGTTCATTCAATATGCTTGGCTATCTGCGCCACGTGACAAAGATTGATCAGGCAACCTATGATCGAGTAGCGCAGTTTTTTTTGGAACGCGCACGCGGTATGCGACACCAGCTGCTCGAGCCGGGTGCTGAGGAATTATTTCAATATCTTGAGACTCAGGCTATTGCGTATGCCATTATTAGCTATGGCAATCCAGACTGGCAGCGGCTTAAGATACGTGCCGCCGGGTGCGGTGAGGTGCCGACACACATTACGTCATATCCTGAAAAGGGTATACTTATTACCGATTGGCATGATGAGCTTGGCGGTCGTTTTGTGGTACCTGCCAGTATTGTGGGCTCGAGAGCGGATCTGTTGGTTGACGAGGTTGTGTTGGTGGATGATAAAGCCAGAGCATTTCATGGGTTGCCCGCGGATGCACGGGGCTACTGGGTGCACTCGCTGTCAGGTGAACTATTGCCGTCACAGCAAGGAAGTGTGCCCGAACAAGTGACGACAGTCCGGGGTTTGCCGAGTCTGATTCAGGCTGAGCAGTTGCGTAACATGTAATTATATAGCGATGTATATTGACATAGCATAACCATTATGCTAATGTAATATTATTATGAAACAAAAAACAAAAACTCTCACAACTCGTATCATCGACACGCTTAGCCAAAATAGCACCGCTGCTTCTATTGAGCAAACCAACAAAGATTTTAAGAACTCACTGTTGATCGTTTCGGTCGGTATTAACGTTTTTATTTTTACTGCTTGGCTTGCAGTTCAGGTGACGGCCGCGTAACGACCACGGAATCGTTACTTTTCCACTAGGGGAGAGGGCGATATAGCCAAAAATACCACATCGGCTCTCCGGTGTGGTATTTTGTTTACCTCTGTTTTAAGGCATACTTATCCACCATATTGTGGATAAGTAGGACAGGAGAGGATAAAAATGTCAAAAATGGGGGTTGTCGTGGGTAAGAGTGGGTATTATAGTTAAGCCAGTGGAAACGAGCAAACGCTCCAATAAAAAACAAACACCACTAGAAAAAATTAAAATAACTAATCCAAAGCCAAAGGAAACGTACCGTGGCAACTGTAGATTATTTCGAACGAAAGCTTGACGACAAGCGTCGGTTAACCATACCGGCTGAGCTTCGAAATGAATTTGCAAGCGGCGTCGTACTCACCCGAGGGTTTGGCCAGTATCTTCACCTATATCCACAGCACGTGTGGGACAGGGAAGTCGAACCAGCACTGGGCGGCAGTATTCTCGATGAGAAAGTTGCTGACCTGAATGTAAAGTTTCGACGAGGCAAGACTGATGCAGATCTCGACCAAAAACAAGGTCGAGTGACAATCGAGCAGCACCTGCTCGAGTATTCAGGCATTGACCGAGAACTGGTAGCTGTCCGCGCTGGAGCATATTTTAGAATCATGCGTCCCGAGGCCGACTATTAGCGAACAATTTGCATCCGCACTTTAACAATCCGATACCAAGAAAGCAAAGAGAAAACTCTCGAGATCAGCTACCTGGTAACTAGGCAAGTGGGATATTGAAGCCACATTAAAAGATTTCAAAGCACCTTACTTAAAACACACCTCCCAAAAAAACTCCACCTCACACACATAAGTCTCTCAATCGAATAACTAGGTATGAGTTGCCTCTGGCACCCACCTAAACAGTTATTTGATCACTTATTACAAAAACAAACACACATGCGAAAACAAACATTGCCTTAGTTACCAGATAGGTGATCTCGAGCTTCAATCGCTATAGTGATATAGTAGTGAAGATGAGTTTCAAAGAACATCCACCACAGACATTACATGTTCCTGTCTTATTAGACGCAACACTTGATACGCTAAAACCCATTCAAGGAGAGAATTATCTCGATTTGACGGCGGGTTACGGTGGTCATGCACGTCGCGTTCTGGAAAAGACAGAAAACTTTACTGACTCCGTTTTAGTTGATCGCGACGATTACGCCATTGAGCGTTTATCTGAGTTTCAACAAAAGGGAGTGCGTTTACTGCATACCGATTTTGTCAGTGCTGCAAAGCAATTGATTGAGGAAGGGAGGCAGTTTGATATTGTACTGGCTGATTTGGGGGTGTCATCACCACAACTCGACCAAGCAGAGCGAGGGTTTTCCTTTACACACGATGGTCCACTTGATATGCGCATGGATCGAACGCAAGAAGTTAGTGCTCACACGATTGTGAATACTGCTTCAGCTGACGAATTGGCGCAGATTATTGTGACGTACGGCGAAGAGCCGTTTGGGTTTGCAAAACAGATTGCGAAAGCAATTGTTGAGCATCGACCGTTTGAGACGACAAAGGAACTTGCAGACTTGGTAAAGGATACATACCGTGGAAAATGGAAGAAAATCCATCCAGCCACGCGTACATTTCAAGCACTCCGTATAGCGGTCAACCAGGAGCTTCGACAAGTAGAAGAACTGATGCCACTTCTTCCGCAACTTCTAAAAGTAGGCGGTAGAGTAGGGATCATCAGCTTCCACAGCCTCGAAGACCGGCTCGTTAAACAGTATTTCAATGAACAGAAGAATGCTGGGTATGAAGCCGAACTCACGATTTTGACCAAAAAACCGCTCGATGGAGTCACTTACGACGTTCACAATCCGCGATCACGAAGCGCAAAACTTCGCGTCGCAGTGAAAAAATAAAACAAAAAAAGAAGGGGCCAAAAAAATGCCAATTCACATCCCAGTAACATTCGCAGACGCAGACGCAACTCAAACTGTTGCAGTCCGTCACGGATAATTACACTACAATCGGCCCATCACTCCCAGGAGTGATGGGCCACCAAAACAAAAACTAAACTAAATAATAAAAAGAAACACATATGTCATACCAACGTATTCCTCAATATAGTTCCCGCCGACAGCAAAACTGGAGCCGAAACCAGAATACTGTAGCATTTGTGTCACCAGTGAAGCTTGGCCCTGTGGCTCATACTGTGCTTGTCGCACTTATGATTACGGTGCTCGGCTTGATATACTTAACACAGGCGACTCGTGCAACGAGTTACGACTATGAGGCTCAAAAAGTTGATAGTCAAATTGCCGACCTGACAACAAAAAAGTCAGATCTTGAAGTTGAAAACGCGCGTCTGACAGCGCTTGAGACTGTGAAGAACAGTAGTGTTGCTCGTGAAATGACAACACCTGCAAGCACTGAATATGCTCGCTAAATAAGGAACAATACCAATGAAACTTGAGCTCCAGCAGGGCAGCCGTTCAAAAATTCTCGCCGCGGTACTGATTGGTGTCGTTGCCATTTTTGTTATACGTCTTTTTTACTTGCAGGTGATTGAACATGCCAAGTATGCGGCACTTGCCGATAGTGCTCAGCTCAAGCGACTCGCAATTCCGGCGAAGCGCGGTGAGATCTACTCAATGGATGGCTCGACTCCGGCTAAGTTGGTTCTTAACCAAGCTGTTTATACATTGTTCGCGGATCCGCAAACGGTTCAGGATATACCAAAAGTAAAAGACGTTATGCAGCGAGTCGCAGGTGGTAATTTGCAGTCTGGGGCCGATAAGCTCCTCACAGACAAAACGCTACGCTATCTGATATTGGCAAAAGGTCTCAGCCGCACTCAGGCGGACCTTATTAAGAAAGAGAGCCTTGCTGGTATTGGATTCCAGGAAGAAACGCAGCGCGTCTATCCGGAAGGTCAGTTGGCAGCGCAGACTCTTGGTTTTGTGAACGCCGAAGGCAAGGGGCAGTATGGCATCGAAGGCAAGCTCAATGACCGTTTGACAGGTACGCCAGGGCTACTGCAATCGGTGACCGACATTAGTAATGTGCCACTCACAATCGGTGACCGTAACATCAATAAACCCGCCAAGAACGGCGATGATGTCGTGCTGTCGATTGATCGGAATATTCAGGCCTATGCCGAAGGCGCGCTCATTAAGGGTCTGCAAAAAGCGGGCGCCACCAACGGGAGCGTGATCGTGATGGATCCGCAAACGGGTAAAGTAATGGCGATGGCTAATTATCCGACATTTAATCCGGCAGAATACAACAAAGTGCAAAATGGAGCTGACTTTGTAAATGCTACCGTATCGGTGCCATATGAACCAGCCTCGGTACTAAAGACATTTACGATGGCCACGGGCATTGATCAGGGTGTTATGACTGCTGACACGACATTTATGAATACGGACTCTGTCCAAATCGATGACCGTGTGATCAATAATGCGCTCAAGGGTCACACCGGCGTGCTTACGATGCAGCAGGCACTCAATTGGTCACTCAACACTGGAACGGTAGCAATGGCGCAGCGTATGGGCGGCGGATCAATTACTCGTCAGGCTCGCGATACGCTATACGCCTACTACCACGATCGTTTTGGGCTTGGTCAACTCACCGGCATAGAAGTGGGTGGTGAGGCGGAAGGTGATGTTGTTTCCCCGGCTGAGCAAGAAGGAAATGCAGTGCGCTACGCTAACATGACATTTGGCCAGGGGCTTGATGTCACGATGGTGCAGGTGGCTGCTGGCTTCTCGTCGATTATCAATGGAGGACACTACTACAAGCCAACGGTGCTAAACGGCATTATGCAGCCGAACGGCAATTTCATGCAGTATCAGGTTTCGGCGCCGCGGACTACGATTAAGGAATCGACGTCGTCTCAGATGCGTGACATGACCATTGCTGCGCGCAAATCGTTCTTTATAAATCAAGATAAGCCAGGGTATGCCGTAGGTGGTAAGACCGGCACATCTGAAACTCTCATCAATGGTAAGTATGTAAAGAACCAAACAATCGGTACTTACCTGGGATTCGGTGGCGATGACACCCCAAGGTATGTCATAATGGTGCAAGTATCGGCCGATGGTAAAAACCTCGAAGGTGGTCTTCACGCCGGCCCGATCTTTACTGACATTTCCAACTGGATGATTGACTACCTTAAACTGCAGCCGAAAGGATAATATGGAACTACCGATAACACTCGAGACAATTACAAGTGAAATGGGGTCGACCTTTTTGCTGAGTGTCGGCGCGTTTGTGCTTGCAATGCTCCTAACACCTATCTATACATTCCTGGCATATCGCTATAAGTTCTGGAAGAAGCAGCGTAGCACGAGTACGACAGGCGAGAAGCTCGAAGTATTTACAAAGCTGCATGCCAATAAATTCAAACGCAACATTCCAACGATGGCGGGCGTCATTGGTATTCTGGCTATTAGCGTCATCACCCTGTTCTTTAATCTTAGTCGCGCTGAAACGTGGCTGCCGCTCGCGGCATTACTAGGCGGCGGGGCAGTGGGGCTACTCGATGACATGATTAATATTCGAGGTACGGGCAAGGGTGTTGCCGGCCTTCGTTCAAGCTTGAAATTTACGATGATTGCCGTGCTTGCGGCTGTACTTGGCTGGTGGTTCTTCGACAGGATTGCAGGGGCATCCGTGGTGCATGTGCCGTTTTTCGGCGATCTTGCACTTGGGTGGTTGATTATCCCGCTATTTACCTTTGCGGTCGTCGCAACGAGTAACGCGGTAAATATTAGTGATGGCCTTGACGGCTTGGCGGGAGGCTTGCTGGCGACAAGTTTCGGCGCGTTTGGTGTGATTGCACTCCTACAGGGGCAGTTTTTCCTAGCTGGCTTCTGTTTTACTGTCGTAGGGGCGTTACTGAGCTATCTATGGTTCAATATACATCCGGCACGCTTCTTTATGGGTGACGTGGGAAGCTTTGCATTTGGTACGAGCCTTGGTGTTGTCGCCATGCTGACCAATACACTCTTCTTGTTGCCGATTATTGGTATTTTGTTTGTCATCGAAGCTGGCTCAAGCCTGATCCAGATTTTTAGTAAGAAAGTCTTCCATCGAAAGGTTTTCATATCGGCGCCTATCCACCATCACCTCGAAGCTAAGGGTTGGCCTGAAGTAAAGGTGACAATGCGATTCTGGGTTATTAGCTGTGTTGCAGCATTCCTTGGTGTTCTTCTGGCACTTGCAGGTGGGCATATCTAAGATGCAGCCGCGTCGCGCAGCTAGGGGGGTAGTGAAGGGGGCCGTCGACACAATCCGTCGGCATAAGCCTGATTACCATATCATTTTATATATGGGCCTCTTGATGCTGCTTGGGCTCGTGGTGATTTATGCGATCGGCCCACAGCGAGCTAATTTCCTTAATTCAGTCGAGAATACTAATTTTGATGATAGTTTCTTTTTTGTAAAGCAGATTATTAGCCTGTTGATTGCATTTGGCGCGTTCGTGCTGATGGCAAATCTGCCGTATAGGTTGATCTTGAAATATGCTCCGAAGATACTACTAGCTGGATTTATTGCCTGTGCGTTGCTATTTATTCTTGGTGATAAGATGCTGCATGTGAGCCAGGTTGTATTGTGTGCGAAGGGGGCGTGCCGCTGGTTTATTATTCCGGGCATCGGGACGGTGCAGCCAGCCGAAATCCTCAAGTTTGGCATTCTTGTATTTACCGCCGGTTTTCTGGGTGCTCGCGTAAATCAAGGACTCGTTAATGACGTTCAAAAAACGCTTATCCCACTCGGTATGATTCTAGGGTTGGCGATGGTGTTTGTGATTGTCGCCCAGCAAGATATGGGTACGGGTCTTTCGCTTGTAGGCATTCTGGTGACAATGCTAGTTGCGGCAGGAGTGAAATGGAGACTACTGGCGAAGGCGGGAGTCGGCCTATTGATTATTGGTATCTTATTAGTGGTGATAGCACCGCACCGCCTAGAGCGCGTCACGACGTTTGCGCAAGGGGACGCAACGACAGCCGGCGATGCCGAGAGCTATCATATTGATCAGGCAAAGATTGCGATTGGCAGCGGGGGCTTTTTTGGGCTCGGTATTGGTAATAGCGTTCAGGCTTCTGGCTATCTTCCGGAGGCTATCAACGACTCGGTGTTTGCGGTTATGGGCGAGACATTCGGGTTTGTCGGCCTAGTGGCAATTTTGGCACTATTTACTGGGCTATTGCTGCGACTCTTGAAAA
>CAMLGO010000035.1 GCA_946479665.1 uncultured Candidatus Saccharibacteria bacterium | reverse complement strand
TATAAACAGTAATCTCACCTTCTTCTTCAACTGCATCTTCAGCGCCCGCATCGAGAATGGTAAGCAGCGCATCTTCGCCCGTTGCGGCAACTTGAATCACACCTTTACGAGTAAACTGAAACATCACACTACCGGCATCAGCAATGCGTCCACCATTTTTCGTAAGCGCATTACGAACATCAGGGAACGTACGATTCTTATTGTCGGTAGCTGTCTCAATAATGATACCCACACCCTGTGGACCCATACCTTCATAGGTGATTTCCTCGAGAACCGCAGCGTTCTTATCACTCACGCGGTCGATGGCGCGCTGGATATTTGCGTTTGGCATATTTGCTTGCTTGGCTTTTTCAATGGCGAGCGCCAAGTTTGAATTCATTGCTGGGTCGGCACCACCACGTGCTGCGATAGCAATTTGGTTGCCAATCTTCGTAAAGACAGCACCGCGCTTGGCGTCTTTAGCGCCTTTCTCACGTTTAATTGTTGACCACTTACTGTGTCCTGACATAAGGATTCTCCGCTAGGTTTTTGTCGTATTTATACCTATTATAACAGATACAGCCAGCTCGCACAGGTGTCCTATTCGACAATATTACTATTTCGCAAGTTAAACTTGGTTTTGTGCCACAAATACACACACCCCATCACAATGATAAGATAGCTTACAACAACGACCCACCCATTTATTTCGATCTGCATTTGCGCCCATGGTAGTTTTGATAAATACTCAGCAGCGCCAATCATATATTGCAGCACCCACTGCGCTGGCGCACCAATAACGCCAGCTACGCCCGGCCACACCAAGCCACCGACTCCAGCAATAAACGTCAGTAGCATTGCCAGCGGAACTAGTGGCAATACAAGGAGATTAGCAATCACTGCCACGTTCGAAAATTGCCCAAATGCTAGCACTAAAATCGGCAGAGTAACCAGCTGAGCGGCGATAGTCTCACCGAGAATCTGACGAATCGTACCCGGTTTTTTCTCACCAAAGAAGTAACGTTGTGCGAGCGGCGCAACGATCATGACGCCCGCGAATGCCGCAAAACTTAGCTGCCAGCCAAGATCGCCCCATGCAAAACTTGGATTGATCAGTACTGTCACCGCCGCCGCAAGCGACAATAGGACAAGTGGATGAAATTTACGCCCATAATACCACGCCAACAAACTTAGTCCAGCCACAAGTCCTGCGCGTGTCATACTCGGGCTAGCACCAGTCACGGCGACGAAGCTTACAATCATACTACCGGCCACGAATGTTGACATATATTTAGATACTTTCGCAAACAACCGACGCGCCAGCCTCACGAGAATAGTAAGGTTGTAGCCACTCGCTACCACGACGTGTGTTAGCCCGGCAATCTGCAGCGCTGTAGCCAGCTCCTCTGGCAACGCCCGACGCTGGCCGACTAGATAGCCGATACCCAAACTAGCCTGGGGCTCTGATATAGCTAACCTCACTGCATCCGCAAACCAATCACGAGTCCGACGCGCTACGTCACCTGGCTCGGGGCGCTCGACCTTCTTGAGGTTTGCTCGATATATAGTCGCCGAGAATGTTCCGAAACCCTCCGATAATCTCCCTTCAACCGTCACTTTATCACCTCTCTTTATATCGACGTTGCGTTGCGTCGTCACCCACAATTTGCCCGCAACCAAATGATCGTCTATTGCCAGGTGGTCAAGACGAATAATCACTTCATCTTTCTTACCAGTATCGACATCCTCGCCCACATTGCCACCAACCTGCGCCTGTCGCCCATACAGCTGTCTAAATACAGTTAGCTGGTTCTGTTCAATTGACCCACGCCAAAGCCCAATCACCATACCCGCAATAAACACAAGGGGGAGCAAGTAGATATACCGACGCCACAGCACCAACGCAACCAGCCCCAAGCCTGTAATTAACCAAGCTATCGACGAGAATAAGAGCTGATCTATATATTCCACGATCACTACCCCTACCAAGACCCCGGCTGCCGTCATGGCAATCAGCCATGAAGTGTGCAACCGACGCCGAAGAATGTAGCGGTTCATGCGATCAGTATGACATACAGCCCGACTATTTTTATTCATAAAAAAGAAAAAACACCCATCTTTCGATGAGTGACTTTTCTTGGTGAAGCCGCTGAGACTTGAACTCAGGACACCCTGCTTAAAAGGCAGGTGCTCTAACCAGCTGAGCTACGGCTCCTTAACTCTACAAAGATACCATTTTAAAGGGTGGCTTGTCAATGTTTGAGTGATTCTTTGTGGTGACGCGGAGTTTTTGTGGCCAAAATATCGAACAGTGCAAACACTAGTCCGACCGTTACGATATACACGCGGTTTTGCACGAAGAAGTCATACACTTGCTTGCCAGTATCTTGCAAAATGAGCGCGCTACCAAGCGGCTCGAGCAGCAGCGCAAGTGCCAACACAGCGAAGGCGAGCGACCCCAGCGCTCTCTGCCCCTTATGCTTATAGGTAGGCCCGCTAAAGAAGAGAAGTACGGCAGGCAAAAGCACCAACCCAGCAGCCACAAGGCTCGCCAGCGGCGGCAGCGTAATACTTACGACACCTGACTGCTCTACAAGTGGCGTCAGCTTTTCTGTCCATAAACTGCTGAGCATCGCACCGGCGGCAAGTGCCAGCCCCAGCACGCCAAAGCGTCGCTTTGTTGCAAATGCAACGACGAATAGCGCCACAACAACAATAAGAAAAATTACTACTACATTCATTGTTTTATCTTCCTCACTTCATCGAGATTAAATGTTGCCTTGCTGCCAATACGTATATTTTTTGCTTCAACCGCTCCGCGTGGCACCTCAAGTACATAAAGCGCCGGGTCGTTTGGCGTGTATGATTTTGGATAATCGTCGGGTGAAGCACCCTTAATGATGTAAACGACTTTCTGATCCTGATCGAGCCATACGATGTCGAGTGGAATCTTCATGTCTTTCATCCACATCGCCCATTTATCGCTACGATCAAACAGAAACAGCATCGCCTCATTGCCGCCCAAGTAGCTAACGTGCGACAGCCCTTGCTCGCGCTGCGCCTGTGTTTGGGCGACACGAGCTTTGAACAGCCCATCACCTATTGCCACCGAAACCCTCGGTCGTAGCTGAGGTGCGATCAACAGATACGCCGCCACGCCAACCACAAGCAGCAGGCCAACGATCAACCAAATCGAGGCTTTGTCTCGCTGGTTGCTCATAACAAAATAGGCCCATGTATCATGGGCCTATTATAGCAGCAGTAGAAGACTAAGAGACTAGGCGCCGACTTTGTCTTTTTTGTTGCGACGCTTTGCGTTGAGTTCGACATACTCGATGATCGGGCTCGCCACATCGCGACCTGTCACTTTTTCAATACCAAACCCAGGGCTGGCATTTACTTCCAAAATAAGTGGTCCGCGCTCGGAGCGCATCATATCGACACCAGCAACATTGAGCCCCATGGCGCGAGCAGCTTTAATAGCCATCTTACGCTCTTCCTCGGTAAGCTTGACGATCGTGCCTTCGCCACCCTTGTGGAGATTTGAGCGGAAATCATCATCAAGGCTCTGACGCTTCATGCTAGCAACGACTCGACCGCCCACTACAAATACGCGAATGTCGGTGCCGGCAGATTCTTTAACAAATTCCTGTAGCAGAATGTTGGTACCGTCATCGTTAGTGAGGTAGAATGCCTGAAGTACAGACTTGGCTGCCTTCTTGGTTTCGGCCAGTACGACACCGTTGCCGTGCGTACCACGAGCAAGCTTAATGATCACTGGCGTACCACCAAGATGATCGAGAAGGTCGTCAATATCGGTTGTATTACGAGACACAACCGTCTTCGGCAAGCCAACGCCAGCGCGAGCGAGCACCTGTGAGCTACGTAATTTATCGCGTGCTCGATTAATAGCAATCGAGCTTGAGATCGTATAAATACCCTGCATCTCAAGCTGACGTACGATTGCCGTACCGTAGCGGGTCATATTCGCAGAGATACGAGGAATGATAGCATCGAAATGCTTCAAATCTTCACCCCTATAACTTACCGTCGGGTTATTCTGCTCAATGGACGCATAACAGTCACGATATTTAATAACTTCAACTTCATGACCACGCTTAATAGCCTCTTCTTTAAGACGCTTTGTCGAGTAGTTACCTGGACCGTTAGATAAAATTGCAATTTTCATTATTTATTGTGCCCTTCTTTAGCCAGTAACCTAGCCACAGCTTTTGCTTTCTTTGCCACACCAACTCCACTGGTGATCTCGGGATTGTAGTTTGCTTCCAAAACATACCACTTTTTCGTTGCCTTGTCTTGGATCAGGTCAACTCCTGCAATGGTTCTATCCAGTGCAAGGGCCGCCTTTCGGGCAAGCGCTACGACATCGGCGCTATACTCGGTTGTCTTTAGCTCTCGAGCGTTAATGGATCCGTGCGGTTTATTTAAGTGCGACTTGAGTGTGTCTTCGTGTGGTGTCTTTGTGCGCTCAACAACCTGCACGGCTTCATCACCCATAACAAGCACACGCGTAAACCCATCGCTATCAATAAATTTTTGCGCAATGACCGTCTTTCTATCACCAAGTCGTGCGACTGCATCATTGAACGTATGTTCATCGGAAACAAAGTAATTATCTTTCCCGCGGTCGCCAAACGCATCCTTGAGAACAAACTTATCATCAGCGAAATACTCGGACAAATACTTGTATGTTATACCTTCAAGTCCGCTTGAGTAGATTCTCGTTGCCGGAACAGGAATGCCCGACGTAGCAAGAATGAACAGCTCACTAAGTTTAGAGCGAGATACGAAATGTGCGGCATTCTTATCGATAAAGTTAACGTGTCGATACTGGAGGTAACGCGCAACTGTGCCGGCATGTTCAGGGTATAGCGCATGGGCCTTAAAATACACCGTTTGCGCACTGGCAACATCACTACCGTCAGGCAGTAGGATGCGAGGCTCTCCATGATCAGTTATTTGATAGTCGAGGAGGCGGTACTTCGCAATCTCAACATTTAATGCGCCGAGCTCAGCAACGGTTCCAAAAAAGTCTTTCGTTGGATTATCAATACGCGAAGTTAATACGATCACCTTGCCGCTCACTTCCTCCCCGCTGGCATCATACATAATATTATGACGGGCGACATCTACGAGGTAGCGATCCTTCAAAAAACGCTTTCCTAGCAAGATAGGGAAACGGCTGCGCGAACGATCGGCTAATGTAAAAGAGCTCTTATACACTTTTCGAGCAATCTTCATGCGCAATTTTACACGGTAGCGATACTCCTTTTCACCAAAGGAATTTTTTACACTTACGACTTTATATTCGTCGGTTGTAAATTCTTCACCTGTATAAAACGCTGACTGCGGAGAGAACAAGACATATGACAACTTACCGTCTGCCTCAACAACAGAAGATGCCCAAATAGCAGAACCGTCGGCGCCCGTATCAATCTTTGCCGGAAGCGGATCATCCGAGACGTCTGGAAGATAGATGTATTCAGTTGTCCCAATAAGATTATGCTTCATCATCATTACCAATTATACTATGCCTTTCTCGCTTCGAGGGCGTTGACCACATTGCTAAACTCGGTCTCGCTCGTGTGGTCATACTTGCCTATCATTGCCCTATCAATCGCCTGATCCATAGAGTCGGCATATTTAGTAATATAATCGGCATTCTTACGAAGGCCTTCGTAATACACCTTCAGCTTGGTATAAACGACGCCCCGCATCCAAAAAGCGCTGCCGCGAAATGCGTTTTCTACATGCGCATATGCTTGGTTACGCGCCTTTTCGACGACACTGTCGCTAATGTCGCCATCTTCTGCGCCACGAACTGCAAGAGTACGCCATAAAATTTCATATACCTGACGAGCATCACGCGGCTGTCCATCGGCGCCAAGTGCTAACCCGGCTGTAATATAACGATCTCGGGCACGATCAAATGAGGGGTTATTAAAATTACCCGCAACGGCACATTCAAACAATACACCAAGTCCTTCTTCAACATCGGCATAATCGGCAGTTCCGTTCGCCAAAGGCTTAAATCCTGTCTCCGCACCGTTTTCGCCATCACGTGCATGCACCTCTTGCTCATGAACAATGAGGCGTCGAAGCTCATTCGCGTTTCGTCTTGTAGTCGATGGAAGTGCAATTATGCGCTTGGCAGCGCTGGTTGAAGGATTAGATTTCTTACTATCCTTGGCGGCTTTCCAGCCTTTTTCCGCAAGCCCGCCGACCACAAGGGCACTATTCATAATTTCAACACACTGATCAGCGTCGTAATACACGTCATCTTCTGTATCCGGTACTACGGAGAATATATTTTCATATCGTGCCATGACAACATTATGTAATTTTTCAAGGGTATCATCATCCATCAGCGGCTTTTCACGTTCACCGTGCGTATCAATTCTACTCAGACTATCTTCAAGATCGCTCTTGATCATTCGAGCGTTATCAGTGGATGGCATAAAGTCATGAACACGTTCAGCTTCAGTCGCTATCATACCTTGGTATGTTGGCGTATCAAATTCACCATAGACCTCTATATTCATCTGGGCAAAAGCGTCTTTAGCAACCTCCCAGCCTCCAGAAATATGCCTGTTATGAAGATTCCTTGCAGCCTCAACAAGAAGGATCTTCTTCAAGCGAAGTTCGTGAAATTCAGAATATAGCTCAATCTCAGCCACGTTAGCCTCAGGTTCAGTTTTCGCAACCTCTAGCTCTAGTACCGCCTCAAGAATAGCGGTTTTCTTCTCTTTTAATGATTCGTCATCCTTTAAAATGTCGAGCTTATTATACTCATAACGAGGAGTGTACTCTCGCCCAAGCATAAAGTCTTCCTTCTTTTGAGCTCGCTCGGATGCATCACCCTCAAAACGGGTGAAGTCAGTAAAGGCACTGTTAGTTGTTTCCTGGTAGGTTTTTATTTGTTGGATACGCTCTTCAGTCATATAGATCCTTATTTGATATAGATTATCATACTATATGAGCTTTGTCAATATGCTCACGGTTTTTTGAGCAGGCCGACAAGATAAGAAATATCATTATAACCTCGGAGAGATGATCGAAGACGTCGCAGCGCGTGACGCTCATAAGGCGGCGAGCCAATCAGTCTGCGCTTACGTTCTAGCGTGTTTCAGTCGCACTGCTGCGCATTAATCGCCAAACAACAATGCCGATCAGGAAGAGTCCAAGGAAACCAAGCCACAGGAATGTGTACTCGCGGAGGAAATAAAGAATCGCAAGTACCGCCGCACTAATTCCCCACCAGATAGCCCATCGTTTCTGCAGAAGCGCACCGACAACGAGTAGCGCAAGATGCTCCGCCAAGAAAAGTAGCTGGTACGTGCCATTATTACTAAGCGCCAGCAAGCCGGTACTCGCGGTAATAAACGACATGCCGACGATTAATCGAGTAGCTCGGTGGCCAGCGCCACGCCACCACGCAACGAGTCCGAGAGTAAGTGCCCACCAGTGAGCATAAAAGACGATATCCGCCTCTGGAATCGCCAGCCCGACAAGACGTTGCAAGCCAAAGGTCGCCACGTACGCGCTAGATTCAATGAGACCCCGTCGCTCGAATAAGTAACCGTGAATACCAAGCGTGCCGGCCGCGACGACAAGCGTTGCGGCGGCGCCAATCCGCTGAACATCATCAAAGTTGAAGAATTGTGTCAGGATAGCCAGCGCAAGCACGGCCCA
>CAMLGO010000034.1 GCA_946479665.1 uncultured Candidatus Saccharibacteria bacterium | reverse complement strand
ATGTTGGCTCGCGCAGTTGCGGGTGAGGCGAACGCGCCATTCTTTAGTATTTCTGGTTCGGAATTTGTTGAAATGTTCGTCGGTGTTGGCGCAAGTCGTGTTCGCGATCTCTTTGCAAAAGCCAAGAAGAACGCACCAGCTATCATCTTTATCGATGAGATTGATGCCGTTGGCCGCAAACGTGGCAGCGGTATGGGTGGTGGACACGATGAACGTGAACAAACTCTCAACCAAATCCTTGTTGAAATGGACGGTTTTGAGACTGGCAGCAACGTTATCGTGCTCGCAGCGACCAACCGTGCCGATGTGCTCGACCCTGCTCTCCTCCGTCCTGGTCGCTTCGACCGCCGCACGAACATTATGCTTCCTGAGCGCAAAGACCGTGAAGCGATCTTGAAAGTTCATTTCAAGAAGAAGCCAACCGACGATTCAGTAAGCATCGAGGCGCTAGCTGCTAAAACGGCCGGCTCGAGCGGAGCTGATCTTGCCAACATGGCAAACGAAGCAGCTATTGTCGCAGCGCGTAACAACCGCAAGAAGATCACGAACGCCGATCTGACCGAGGCATTCGAAAAAGTAGCGATTGGTCCAGAGCGCAAGAGTAAGATTATGAACGATGCTGAAAAGAAGATGACCGCCTACCACGAGGCTGGTCATGCGATTGTCGGCCATATTCTGCCAGACAGTGACCCTGTGCACAAGGTGACGATCATTCCTCGTGGCGGTACTGGCGGTGTGACATGGTTCTTGCCACCAGAAGACACCAGCTATACGAACGTATACCAATTTAAGGACATTCTCGCCCGAGCGATGGGCGGACGTATTGCCGAGAAGATCATGTACGGTCCAGATGGCATTACGACTGGTGCTGGCTCTGACCTTCGCAAGGCGACTGAAATTGCCCGCGACATGGTGATCGAGCAAGGTATGGGTACGAAGCTTCGCGACCAAGTATTCCACGACGATAACGGTGGCATGGTATTTGACAAGATGACTCACGAGCGTCCATACAGCGACGACACTGCCAAGGAAATCGATAAGGAAGTCGAGACGTTGATTAAAGAAGCTTCGACGCGTGCCGAAGCGGTGCTGAACGCCAACCGTAAGAGCCTTGACGCCCTTGCCGACGCTCTCTTGGAGCAAGAAACGCTTGATGAGACACAGGTGATCGATATCCTTAAATCAACGACCCTTCCAAAGGAAGCAAAGCTCCACGCATAAGCCTCCTAGGCAACTATTATGAATCGAGTACGGAGCGTCGTAACGAAAGCAAATAAGCGGCTGACACTGAAGTGGGCCGCTACTTTGCTGTCTGGTTCGATGTTGTTCGCAAGTTTGCTTGGCATTCTACGCGAGCGCTTACTTAACAGTACCTATATGCCAAATGAAGCAGCTCATCTTGCCGGCTATCCTGTCGGGCTCGATGCCTACACCGCAGCCTTTACCGTGCCGGACTTTATGTTTACGATTCTTGTTTCAGGTGCTTTGAGCGTGACGTTCATCCCAGTGTTCAACCAACGCCTTGTGAAGGGTAATAAGAAGTCTGCCTGGGAACTATCGACCAGTATGATTAACATCATGGCACTTGGTACGCTTGTTGCCAGTATCTTGATTATTATCTTTGCTGAGCCAATTTTGAAATATGTTATCGCACCTGGCCTCAGTGAGTCTGGCTTGGCACTCGCGACGAGTATGATGCGAGTAATTGCGGTCAATCCCTTTCTGTTTGCGATCGCGACGGTGATTGCGAGCATGCAACAAGCAGTTGGTCGATTTACGTTCTTCGCGCTTGCGCCGGCTATTTATAGCGTCGGTATTATTATTGGTACGGTGTTCTTTACGAACGGCATTAATATTCTGGGCTGGCAGTTGTTTGACGGCGGTATCATGGGTGTGGCACTTGGTGTTGTGCTTGGTTCAATCATGCAGCTGCTGGTGAGTAGTATCGGCCTGCTTGGGCTTGGCTTTGACTATCGATTTAAGATTTACTGGAAGAATAAAGGATTTCGAAAAGTACTCTCGCTATTGCCTGCTCGTTCAGCCGACCAGGGTATGGATTATGTCGTGAGCCTTGCTGAAACGAATATCGCTTCTCGTATGGCTGACGGAACAATTCGTGCATATCAGCAGGCGTCAATGCTCCATATGATGCCGATCAATCTTATCGGTGTAGCAATTAGTAATGCCGCTTTTCCTCAGATGACCGAGCGTATAGCCCAGGGCCGGCCCGACCTCTTCAAGAGAGAATTACAGAAAGTGATCCGGATAATCACTTGGCTTATCTTGCCCGTAGCGACGGTCGCATTCTTTGCTCGTCCGTACGTTGTGCACTTTATTAAAAATGGTGGTAATGAGCAAATTGCAACGCTTCTTGGAGGCCTGGCTGTCGCCATTGTATTCCGTTCGCTCTACCACATTGCTGCGCGTAGTTTTTATGCCGAACAAGATACAAAAACGCCGCTTTATGTGTCAATTTTTGCCATTCTCCTTAATGTCGGGCTCGCCATATGGCTCGCCATTGGCTTAAATAGGGGTGCCATTGGACTTGCATGGGCACAATCGATCGTTTCTGTTATTGAGGTAATAATCTTGTTTATATTCATGAGTCGCCGTATTCCCGGTATCTTTGATAAGTTGTTTGTACAAGGTCTCATTCGAATGGTTATTGCAACCGGCATTATGTCACTTATTTGTTACGCGAGCGTGCAGCTATTTCCACTTACGGTCGATACCCAGAGCTTCTTCTCGGCGCTTCCAAGATTTGCACTTATTGTCGCCATTAGCTTTACGGTCTATATCATTTTGAGCTGGCTACTTCGGCTTGACGAAGTGATACCGGTATTTGATCGGGTGAAGAAAATCCTGTTTAGTTCGCCACGCACTCGATAAAATGGTATAATTTACCCTTGGACTATGAATCAACAACAGATTAGAAATTTTTGTATTATTGCACACATCGATCACGGCAAATCGACACTTGCTGATCGTATGCTTGAGCTGACCGGTACTGTTCAGAAACGTGATATGAAGTCGCAGCTGCTTGATAGCATGGATCTTGAGCGCGAGAAGGGTATCACGATCAAACTTGCACCCGTGCGCATGACACATAAAGGCTACGATCTCAATCTTATCGACACACCAGGTCATGTTGACTTTAGCTATGAGGTGTCACGCTCGCTCGAAGCCTGCGAGGGTGCGATCTTGGTGGTTGATGCCAGCCAGGGTATTCAGGCGCAAACGCTAGCCAATGTATATTTAGCGCTTGCGGCCGATCTGACAATTATTCCAGTCCTCAATAAAATCGACTTACCGGCCGCTGACGTACCGCGCGTATCAGCAGAAATTATTAATCTGCTTGGCTGTAGCGATGATGATATCCTAAAGATCAGTGCCAAGACCGGTGAAGGTGTAATCGAAGTGCTCGACGCCGTTGTCGAGCGAGTTACGCCGCCGAGCGGCCAGCCTGACGCTCCAACGCGCGCACTTATTTTTGACAGTTACTACGATGATTACCGTGGAGTAATCTTGTACATTCGCGTCGTCGACGGCACGATTAAGAAGGGCGACACGATTCACATGCTGGCGACATCGGCTGATGGTATTGCGCTTGAAGTTGGCGCATTGAACCCAACCATGAAAGCTGGTCCTGACCTGTCAACAGGTGAGATTGGCTATATTGTTACCAACCTCAAGACAACCCGAGATGCCAAGGTGGGTGATACGGTCACAACCCGTCGTTCGCAGGCGACTGATATGTTGCCAGGGTATCAGAACGTCAAGCCGTTTGTATACGCCGGTTTCTTCCCGGTTTCTAATGAGGACTACCAAGAGCTTAAAGATGCGGTTGAGAAGTTAAGCTTGAGCGACTCAGCGCTACAGTTTGAGCCAGAGAATTCGCCAGTGCTTGGGTTCGGTGTTCGCATTGGCTTTCTGGGGTTGCTTCATATGGATATTGTCCGCGAACGTTTGGAGCGCGAGTATAATCTCGATCTTGTGGTTACGAATCCGTCGACCGATTACCAGGTGAGCCTGGCCGACGGTACGCAGCTCGATATCAAGAGCGCGAGTGATCTACCTGACGTATCGAGAATTAAAGAGATCCGCGAACCTTGGATTAAGGGCGAAATTATTGTGCCGAAAGATTACATCGGTGCGGTGATTCAACTTATTGTTAATAAGCGCGGCCAGCAGCGCAATCTGAGCTATATCGACGAACGAGCTCTCATCAGCTTTGAGGCGCCGCTAGCAAACCTTCTGACTGACTTTTACGACCAGCTTAAGTCGGTGACGAGTGGATACGGCAGCTTTAACTATGAACTCGACACCTATCTCGTCGAAGATTTAGTGCGTGTTGATTTTTATGTTGCCGGTGAGATTGTCGATGCACTCAGTGTCATGGCGCACCGATCGGAATCACAGCGTTTGGGTCGTGAAATTGTCGATAAGCTTAAAGATGTTATCCCGCGGCAGAACTTCCAAGTAGCGCTTCAGGCGGCAATCGGTGGCAAGTTCATCGCTCGCGCCGATCTTTCAGCATATCGAAAAGATGTCACGACCGGCTTATACGGTGGTGACGTTTCACGTAAGAAGAAAGTGCTCGCCAAGCAGGCTAAAGGTAAAAAGCGCATGAAACGTTTCGGTAAAGTTGATATTCCATCAGAGGCGTTTACGGTTATGCTCAAGCGAGACTAATCTGATACACTACTAAGAATGAATACACTCGCAGAACTTATCTCACACTACCAACCGACTGACTCTACGGTTGAACTCGTACGCTCGACGAAGATAGCACTACTGGTTGGCATATCTGGAGCGGGTAAAGACACGGTTAAAAAAGAATTGCTCAAAATGGCTGATTATCGTGATATTATTTCGCATACGACGCGGCCGCCTCGAGCTAACAATGGTATTGATGAGGTTGAGGGCGTGGATTATCACTTTGTAAGTAATGAAGCGGCTGAGCGCATGGTGCGCGACCATGAATTCGTCGAAGCAAAGCTTGTTCATGGAACGGTCGTGTATGGCACGAGTGTTGCAGAACTACAGAGTGCATACCAAGAACACAGAATTGCGATTACTGATATCGACGTTCAGGGTGTTGCCGAATACAAAGAGCTCTCACCACAAGTTGTTGCGCTGTTTATTTTGCCACCGGACTTTTCAACGTGGCGCGCTCGACTCGCGCAGCGCTATAGGACAGAGGCTGAGTTTCAGGCAGAGTGGGCAAAACGTCGCGACAGTGCTATCGACGAATTGACACATGCGCTTGAGGTGCCATATTATCATTTTATTATCAATGACGAGCTTGATCATACGGTTCAGATTGCCGATGAAATCGCTCATAAGCCAGATGTTTTTCATCGCAAGGACGACGAGGCTCGCTTGCGGGCACGTGATCTACTCGAGGCGATTAAGATTAGCCTTTAGCACTCTGTTTGCAAGAGTGCTAGTTGTGCGTTAAAATAGAGACATGACAGAGCGTCAAATCCAAATCCTGGCCGCTATTATTGAGCAGTATGCTGAAATTGCTGCTCCTGTTGGAAGTGTGACATTAGCGAAGCTTTTTAATGTTTCAAGCGCGACGATTCGCAGCGAAATGGTCCGACTGGAAGAGATGGGGCTTATTGCTCAGCCGCACACCAGTGCTGGTCGCGTACCAACCGATCAAGGCTATCGCTTGTATGTAAACAGCCTTACTGAGGCACATGCCGCCGAAGAGGCAGCTCAGCCCGATCGCAGTACGAGAGCGATCGAGGCTCGTGTGCATACACATGGCGATCGTGCCGACCGTGCGATTCGCAGTGCCGTCGACAGCTTGGTTGAACTGACGCAGAATCTTGGGCTTGCCACGATTGGTGATCAGCTCTACATGAGTGGGATGGGAAACTTGTTTTCTCAGCCGGAGTTTTTACGTGGTGATCACACACAGGCGGTCGCTCGGCTGCTCGATAATCTGGAGCCATGGCTGCGTGAAGCTGCGCCAAACGAGCCGCTCAACGTCTATATTGGCGCTGAAAATCCAATCGGCAAGGCAAGTGGTGCAACGCTGATTATTAGTCGTTTCCGTTCGCCATATAGCGATAATAGCTACATCGGTGTCCTGGGGCCAACGCGCCAAAGTTATGGAAAAGTAATGCGCCTAGTGCGACACGCCGGGGCAATGTTAGAAGAGGTATTATAGAAATGACAGATAAAGCTGCAAAACCGAATAAAGACCAGAAGAAAATCACCGAGCAGGAGCAGCAGATCGCCGAGCTAACGGCCGACCTGCAGCGTACGCGTGCCGATTTTGAGAACTACCGCAAACGAAGTGAAGCTGATAAGGCTGCGACTTACCAGCATGGTCAATCTGCGGCAATTTTGAAGCTTTTGCCGGTTATCGATAACATTGAGCGAGCTGTCGCTTACCTTCCTGAGGAACTAAAGGACAACAAATGGGCACAGGGTATTGCGGGTCTTGTGAAAAACCTCGAGAAGTCACTTGAAGGCCTTAATCTCAAGCGTATCGACGCCAAGCAAGGCGCTGATTTCAACCCTGATCTTCATGAGGCGATCCAATTTGACGAGGATGCCGAGGGTGACAGAGAGGTTGTGGCTGAAGAGCTGCAAGCAGGCTATACGCTGAGCGGTCAGCCAATTCGTCACGCCATGGTAAAAGTCACCAAAAAATAGACCACTTTGTACGTAGGAATTAGCACTCTTGACATGAGAGTGCTAATTTTATTACAATGAAGATATTGGCAATCTATGCCGTAGAGTGCTAAAATATGAATATACTTTTTGATACTTTTAACGAAAGGAATAGAATATGGGTAAAATTATCGGTATCGACCTTGGTACAACCAACAGCGCCGTAGCGTACATGGTTGCTGGTAAACCAGAGGTGATTGCGAATGCTGAAGGCAACCGCACCACGCCATCAGTTGTTGCTATTAATAAAAATGGCGAACGTCTTGTTGGCCAGGTTGCGCAGCGTCAGCGCGTAACGAATGCCAAGAACACCATCTACGGTGTAAAGCGTTTGATTGGTCGCAAGTTTAGCGACAAAGAGGTTCAAAAGGACCACGACATTATGCCATACGAAATCATCAAGAAAGATGGTGGCGTGGCAGTAAAGATGGGCGATAAAGATTACAGCCCGGAAGAAGTCTCAGCTATGATTCTTTCAAAGCTAAAGGCTGATGCCGAGGCATTTCTCGGCGAAAAAGTCACCGAAGCGGTCATTACCGTTCCTGCGTACTTCGATGACTCGCAACGTCAGGCAACCAAAGATGCTGGTAAAATCGCTGGCCTAGAAGTGAAGCGTATTATCAACGAGCCGACTGCGGCTGCACTTGCATATGGTCTTGAAAGTAAAAAAGATGAGAAGATTATCGTCTTTGACCTTGGTGGTGGTACGTTTGACGTTTCTGTCCTTGAGCTTGGTGACGGTGTCTTTGAAGTTCGCTCAACGCACGGTGACACGCACCTTGGCGGTGAGGACTTCGATAACCGTATCGTTAACCACTTCCTGGATGTCTTTAAGAACAATGAAGGCATTGACCTAAAGTCGGATAAAGCAGCGATGCAGCGTCTGAAAGATGAAGCTGAGAAAGCAAAGAAGGAGCTTTCATCAACAACCGAATACGAAGTTAACTTACCATTCCTTACGGCAGACGCTGAAGGTCCAAAGCACTTCGAATACAAACTTACTCGCAGTAAGCTAGAAGAGCTTGTCGGTGATCTTATCGACCGCCTTGCCGAACCAGTCGAAAAAGCATTAAAAGATGCAGGACTCAAGGCGGGTGACATTGACGAAATCGTTCTTGTCGGTGGTATGACTCGTATGCCAGCCGTAGTCGAGAAAGTAAAGTCTATCTTTAATAAAGAACCGCTCAAGGGTGTCAATCCAGATGAGGTCGTGGCCGTTGGTGCTGC
>CAMLGO010000033.1 GCA_946479665.1 uncultured Candidatus Saccharibacteria bacterium | reverse complement strand
CCACTGCTTGGCTCGTCGAGAATCACCAGCTTTGGGCTCGCCATGAACGCCCCAATCAGTGCTATCTTTTGCCTGTTACCCCTAGAGAGATCTTTGATTTTCTTATCAAGCTGCGGCTCGAAGCGAGCACAGAGCTCATTCACACGCGTCTGATCACGCAGATGGTAGCGATGAGAAAGGAACGTTAAATACTGCTTACCGCTTAAATTATCGAAGAGTGCCATGTCGCCGCTGGCGAAGCCAATGTCTCGATGAGTCGTATGAGCCGTTTCCGGAGAGATACTTTTTCCAAATAGCCGAACGGATCCACTCGTTGCCCGCAAAAAACCAAGCAACAAGTTAATCGTCGTCGACTTGCCAGCACCGTTTAGCCCAACGAAGCCAACAATCTCGCCTTTTTCAACAGAGAAACTAACGCTATCAATCGCCCGAAAGGTACCGTAGCGTTTTGTTAGATTGGTGACCTCGATAACCGTAAGCTCATTCATACACCTTTTAGTATACGCCTACTGAAAAAGAAAGCTTAAATAAAAAAGGATCCGCAATTACTTGCGGAGTCCTAGTGTGGCGACAACAGCTTTATACTGTTCAAAGTCTTTACGCTCGAGATACTTCAAAAGGCGCTTTCGCTTCCCAACCATTTGGATAAGTCCGCGACGAGCCATGTGGTCGTGCTTATTAGCCTTGAGATGCTCTGTCACCTCTTTGATACGAGCAGTCAAGATTGACACCTGGGCCTGTGGGCTACCGACGTCGTTCTTTGAAACCTGAGTCAAAGCAATTGCCTGTGATTTGTTCTCTTTAGTAATCATCTCAGTGATTGTACCAGAGTTTCGCGGATCTATCAAGGTCTACAGATCGACAATTCGCCACTTATGGACGTATTCAATCCGGGTCGGGCCGTGCTGACGAACCATCGTATCATCTGTCGGATAAGTGTGACCGTGTAGCAAAACTTTTGGCGGTGTCCGATCGATGTAACTGCGCAGCCCGTCGAAACCCTGATGCGCCACTTCATCTTCATCATTGATGCCGCGTGGCGGGCAATGACACACAACCACATCGACTGGCGGAAAATAACTCAGCATACGTGCCGCCTCTTCCTGGTGGTACATGATCGCATCGGGGTTTTCTTTGTAGCGCACGCAGCCCTGAAAGCCGCCAAATGTTACGCCGCCGAACTGCCATGTTGCCATGTGCATATTCATAATGCCGAGCTCGGGCATATACGTACCGCTACAGTGGTTGCCATAGACGCCAATCTTCGGCACATCATGAATCGTCGCCAGCCCTAAAAGATCGTGACGCTCCAAATCGCCAAGTGTTATCACAAGATCAATCTTATGTTCGTCGATCACCTCGCGAAAGTTAATCTGTGGGCCGCGGTCGGCAATCACGAGTGCCCTCATCGCTACGAGACAACTCCCATATCTTTGAGTGTTTTAGCATCTTCAACGCGCCAATCACGAATACTAGTACGGCGCAGCTGCGTACAGTAGGCACCCGTACCGAGCGTGGCGCCAATGTCGCTTGCGAGACTGCGAATATAGGTACCACTCGAGACATGAGTGCGAATTTTGAGCTCAGGATAGGCATACTCCACGAGTTCAAGGCTGTACACATTTACTGTACGTAGCGGAATTTCCACTTCCTGACCGTCGCGTGCCAGCTTATATGCCCGTTGACCATCAATTTTGATTGCACTAAAAATTGGTGGACGCTGCTGAATCTCTCCTGTCCACTGCACAAGTGCTCGCTCAACTTCTTCACGCGTCGGCTGCTTGTCAGAAATGTCCGTCACCTCACCCTCCGGATCGCCAGTCGTGCTGGTTTGCCCTAAGTGAACCGTTGCTTCATATACTTTATCGAGCTTGGTGTAATGCCCGGCATTTTTACACTCTTTACCGATCACGAGAATCATAAGGCCAGTCGCAAACGGATCGAGCGTACCAGTGTGGCCGACCTTCACTTTTTTGCCGGCGGCCTTGCTCAGTACGCGGCGTACGCGAGCCACAACACCGAAACTCGTCATATCGGCCGGCTTATCTATAAGAATAATTCCATCTGTCATATCTTACCTAGTATACTAGACTCATGAAAAAGATTATTTTCGGAATCTTCGCGCACCCAGATGACGAAGCCTTTGGCCCGTGCGGCACACTCATGAAAGAAATCGACGAGGGCGCCGATCTCCATCTCATTACCCTTACGACAGGACAAGCTGGCACGAATCTCGACAACCATGCCGACCTTGGCGCAATACGTGAACAGGAATGGCGCGCAGCTGGCAAATTAATCGGAGCGGCAAGCATGCATACGCTGGGCTTTGAAGATGGGCATCTTGATAACATTGCCCTGCAGGCGGCCACCGAGATGATCGAGTCACTGATCGACCAAATTCTTACAGACTACAGCGAGCCGATCGAGATTGAACTCGTGTCGATGGACCTAAACGGCATCACTGGCCATATAGACCATATCGTAGCAGGGCGCACCAGCTGTTTGATTTTTTATCGCCGAAAAGCAAGAGACGCACGCTTCACGCGCCTACGCCTCGCTTGCCTCACAGAGTCGCAATTACCAAGCATTAATACCGACTGGCTTTTTATGGAGCCGGGACACCCAGATGCCGATGTTGATACTGTTGATGCACGATCTTATCACAGCCGTATCATCGATGTTATGCGCGCCCATCACACCCAGCGCAGCGATGCCGAGGCTCATTTTGCTCGGCGTGGTGACCGGCTTGGTATGAATCATTTTATCGTTTATAGATAAGAAAAACACCTCCACTAAGGAGGTGTTTTTCTTATTGTCCAGGGATCCGGAATTGGCCTGGATTCGGTGCCGGTGGCTGCTGCGGATCTTCCGGAGCAGCTGGTCCAAAGATGTCACCTAGCTTATCGGCTGGCACTGCCCCGCTTGGGCCCTGCACCGCACCAAAATCAGGCACTGGAGGCAATGGGGGAAGCGTAGAAAAATCCGGCATTGGCGGCATACTCGGTACCGATACAGGCGCTGCGTCAAATGATGGTTGAGGGGCAACAACTGGCTGAGGGGCTTCAAATGGTGATGTTGGCGGGTTGTTAAGAGCAGCCTCGACTGCAGCGCGGGCCTCATCGTGCTGAGAACGATTTTGCTGATCAATATCAGCAAGCGTTGGCGCTGGTGTTGGCACGGACGTTGAATCATCTTGCGCAGGAGCCATAGGCTCGAGCGGAGCTGCATGTACTGTCGCTTGAGCTGAAGGCGCGACCGCCTCGGCAAACGGGTCAATCGTCGCAGGTTCATCATCGGGCTTAGTTGCTGCGTTTAGCGGTGACTGAAACGTTGGCTGTGAATCGCCGACGTAATCACCTGCACCGTGCGTGAGGATCGTCCGATTACGATCGTCCTCTTCTTCGCGACGACGATCATCGGCCGCTTGTTCAGTTGTCGCATTGAGCGTGCCACCAAGCTGTGGCTCATTTGACTGTGGCTGCCAGTTGCTCACTGCCCCGCTAGGTGCTACTGGCTCAGCGGCTTGTGCCACCTCTTCGTTTGCAGTAGCGATATCTTGCTGAAGCTCGGCAACTGACGGCAAATCGGCTACAGTTGCGGCTTTCGTCGCCTCTAGTTGTTCGGCTAGCTGATCTTCGGCTACACGTGCAGCTTCCTCTTGCTTTTCAGCAATAACTTCAGCACCGACAGCTTCAATATCGCCAGTTTTTTCATGCGAGATCGACAGCGATCCGTCATCCTTCTTTTTTGAAGCTGGCTTTGCCTTCTTCTCGCTGGTTTTTTCAAGTTTTGTAGATTGACCCTCTTCGAGGTCAGTCGTGCCATCAATGCCAGTAGACGGCGTATCATTATTACTATTGTCATCCTTTGGACCAATCTCATGCGCTTCTTGGAGCTTGGCCGCAATCAGTTGCTGATTAGCACCGGCTGCCATAAGCTGAGCAGCCATCGTCATGACCCGAGACGACGTTCGATTATTACTGAAACGATCAGTCGCCGCTACAATACCGGTCAGGAATGCTGTCGCGGTCTGCTCATCGAGTACAGCCTTATCTGTCTTAAGGGCTTCACTGAGACTTACAAGCATTTCACTCAAACTGCTCGCGTTGTCGTCGTGCCAGCCAAGACTGCCAAGATCACTTGTATTATCTCCCGCGGTCAATGTTGCAACCGTCGCATCATGCAAGATACGCCCATGAGCTGCAAGTGCCGTATCAAGGTGGTCTTTGTTCTTTACGCCAAGCGCAATCACCAATTCGACATTGTAATCACCCTGGCTAAAATCGAGGTCATCGCTGCTGATTGTCGTACGATACGGCGTAATGAAGATCTTTACGACATCGCCCTCTACCTTATAGCGGAGATGGTCGGCCTTCTCTTTATCGAGCGCAATGATAAAGTCACGAAGGCTATCAACACTGTTCTCGAATGTTTTCTCAGGGTCAAGGAAGGTAATTGCCGGCGGCAGCTCACCACTCACTACTGCCGTAGCGTGCTTATTCAACTTATTGAGCAGTAGCGTCAGGCCAAGGGCGGCAGATAGTTCGTCAACTGACGGGTCAGTACTTACAGTCACTAAAATATTGGTCGAATTTTTGATTCGCTCAACAATCTGTTGCTTGACGTTGGTCCCTTCGTTCATGTGGGTGGATTTCCTAATTATTTATAAAGTGTTTATGTCTTTTTAGAGTTTGCTGTCACTATACCATAAGTAGTTTCACGTCGTCAACCACACTGATCACTTTACTTTTTAGTGTTTTTCCCCTATAATCACTCGTTGATTGTATATATAAATCTTATAAGCAAAAGGAACACCATGCCAATCATTAAATCAGCCATCAAACGAGCTAAACAAACTATCGTTCGCCGCGAGCGTAACGTTGGTATCAAGCGCGATATCAAAGAAGCCACTAAGGCATTTCTTGCAAAGCCATCTGCCGAAGCGCTTTCAAAAGCACACAGCGAACTTGATACCGCTGTTAAGAAAAAACTTCTTAAGAAAAACACCGTTGCTCGCCGCAAAGCTAGCCTAGCCAAGGTTGCTAAAGACGCTGGCGTAAAGCTTGCAACTGCTAAAAAAGTTGCTGCCCCTAAGGCTGCGACCAAGCCAGCTGCTAAGACTGCCGCTAAACCAGCTGCTGCAAAGAAGCCTGCTGCCGCAAAAGCTCCTGTGGCCAAGAAACCTGCTGCGAAGAAGCCTGCTGCTAAAAAAGCCGACAAGTAATCTTGATTGAGCATATAAAAATACGCCGACAACTCGGCGTATTTTTATATGCTCGCAACTTTAAGCAGTGCCCGTTCAATGAGGAGCCACGGCTCAGCGGCAGATGTTTTCATAGCAGTATCGGCCTCGGCAAATGCCGCAATAATCTTTTTGCTACCGGTCGCGCCCAACTTTTTAGCAAACGAACTCAGCTTTGATACGGCATATGGGTGCGCACCAACATCCTTTGCGACCTCAGCACTCGACTTATCACTAAGTGTGAGCGCAAGCAGCTGCACCGCCTGGCCCGAAAGCAATCCGAATACCCGATATGGATCCTCGGCTAGCTCTAAAGTCCTCACCATCTGAGCTACACCCTTGCTATCACCACGAAGTGCCGTTTCGAACAGGTTGAACACGTTTTCAGCTGGATTCAGCTCGATGACATCAGCAATCACCTCGGGCGTCACCTCGTCGAGCACTGCTAGCTTTTCAAGTGCCCGATATAACAACCATTGATCTACACCAGTTCGGGCAACAATCAAACGTGCACCCGCTGCATCAAGCGACAACCCTAGCGCTTCAGCCTCGACCTGAGCCCATTTTTCAGCTGTTGCGCCATCACGATCGCCCCATAACTTAAACTCTTGGACGCGCGCTACTTTCTGCAAGTCCTTATAAGTTTTCGTACGCTTATCCGGCTTCGGTTCAATCAATACGAGATGAACGTCATCGGATATTCGAGGAAGCCAGTCACCAAATGTCGCCCAGATCGCTTTATTATCCGACAGGCCTTTCATAACAACAAGCCGCTCGGCCGCAAACAATGTCCCGCCCATGAGGAGGTCAGGAACTTGCCGTAACTCAAGCTCGCTGCCGTCGACTCTCTCCACTGTACCTTTAAAACTAGCGACTATCTTTTTCAGCGCACGTTCAAGCTCAAAACTATTTTCTCCGGTCAGTAGTGTTATCATCTCTTACTATTCTACCTGACAAACCGGGCAAATGTGCGTTCCGCGTCCAGCTGCTTTAAACTTAATAATCTCACTGCCGCAGCGCGGGCATGCAAGACCTTCACGGCGAAAAACACGGGCAAAGTCCATATAGCTCCCCCGCTTACCTTCGGCGTTTACATAATTCTTATCAGTACTACCACCTTTTTCAATCGCCATATTCATCACCAAGCGTAGCTCTGTATAAAGAAGTTCGAATTCTGCTGGCGTAATCGTCCCCACTAGCCGCTTCGGGTGGATCTTTGCACCCCACAAACTTTCATCCGCATAAATATTACCGACACCCGCTACGACCGACTGATCAAGCAAGGCCGCCTTGATACTTGTCTTCGCTCGACGGGCAAAGCGGGCTGCAAATTCCGCAGCCGTAAAATCATCTTCAAGCGGCTCAGGACCGACTTTTTGCATAAATGGCATATCAATCACCTCTACCGTCGGCATAAGCTTCATCCAGCCAAATTTGCGCTGATCATTGAAGTACAGTTTCGCACCGTCTGTAAACTCAAGCGTTACTCGGGTTGAGCGATCAGGTAGCTCACCGATAAGGCTCTCATTTGGATGGCCGGCCCCAAATGTTTCCTCTCCGCGAAACACCAGCTGGCCAGTCATTTTGAGATGAATAACAAGCGTGTATTCCGTCGACAGATCAATGAGCAGTACTTTGGCGCGACGGCGCACGTCGAGAATCGTCGCCCCAAGCAAAAAAAGCCGTACATCATGCTCGTTATTTGGAAAAGATTTTGGCGCATCATGCACTTGGCTACGGATCTGGCGGCCAATAATCAACTGATGCAGACCACGGCGAACCGTCTCAACTTCGGGCAGCTCTGGCATTAGCGCTGCCCTCGCAGACACTCATCAACTACGCACTTTGCTTGCTCGACAGTCGAGTACACCACTCCTTTCATACCAACCTGTTGTGCACCCTCGATGTTAATGAGCAGGTCATCGATCATGATGCATTCCTCAGGTAGAACACCGAGCTTACTAGCTGTAAATTCAAAAATGTCAGGATTCGGTTTGATCATCCCAATATCGCTCGACAGCACGACTGCGTCGAACAGCTCTGCCTGCTCCGCGGGGCTGAATAAGTTATCCATGACATCGCTACCGACATTGCTCAGTAGACCGATTTTGTAGTGAGACTTCATACTTTTTAGATATTCCACCAGCGCGTCGTTGCGAATATGTTGCCGTGCAGTAATCGTCTCAAGCTCAGTCGCACTTATACCTGTAATCTCACTCGCCCTTGCAAAATATTCCTCACGAGAGATATACCCGTAATCAGAACTCATACTAAGATCTGTTAACTCCTGGCGGCGATCAGGTGGCAGCAGTTGACGCAAGTGACCGAGGCTGCCGTGGTATAGCACGCCAAAGCAATCAAAAATGAGGGCACGTATCATGCCCTCATTATACCTTGTTTCCCCTATTTAGAGATTAGTGGCTCGAAGTATCGGCTCGTTCTCAGGGATTTGCCCGACAAATAGTCCCTTGAGCTGCGATGTGCTTGCCGCAAGTGAACCTTTAGAACCGCTACAGGTAGAAGTCCAAAGACGCTTCTCGGTTTGTCCTGCCTGGATGGTCTCAAATTCGTAGAGTACGCCGGTCGCGCAGATACCACGCGTATCATCCTTGTCACCCTCAAAAGCCGTTCCCTTCATGGCGTTCGCAAGATCAAGGGCGTGCACAAACTCATCATACGCTTTCGTATTG
>CAMLGO010000032.1 GCA_946479665.1 uncultured Candidatus Saccharibacteria bacterium | reverse complement strand
CACTTGGCAGTAGCGAGCGAACCATAGCGAGTGGATCTGGTTCGGCAGCAATAACATTTAGGCCAAGGCCTTCAACAAATTCAAGTCGTTCCTCGGCGTATGCATTTGCCGTACTCGCAAGTAGCACTTCTTGTTTTTGAGGATCGTGGAGTGACTGTCCGAGCAGCGCCCAATCAACCTTAGCCTCATCAATCGACATAGGAATATATTGATCAACTTGATACTTCAACGTTGCCTTTAGCTCTGCCGCTGACACCGTCGGAACATCAATCACTGTTGTAAACGTTTTGCTCGATGGCAAGCCAATCACAACATTCTTTGTCTTGATGCCGCTCTGGCCGATGGCCGTCATGATCACTTCACCCAAACGACGCTGCGCTTCCGTAGAGTTGCTTGCTGTTATTTTTGAATCAACCGGTGCGTACCCATAGTGAAGTAATGTCCAGTTATCTGTACCGTTGTTTGCTAACTGAACTACGCGAACCGCATTGGAACCGATGTCTAGTGCAAAAAAGTCGCCCACGCCTTTTAGTAATGCCATATTATCCCTCATTATACATAAGCACGATCATAAAATACAAGCCTATTGTTAAGTGTTATTTAGAACCTTGGCGCCAGCTCATCGGTCTTGAGTGTTCGGATACTACCCTGCCCACCAGCCTGATCAATTGCCCACAGGTAGGCATCGGCCCGAAGATTAAGGATCTCAGCAGGTTCGTTACTCGCTAGGCCTGTTCCTGAGCCAGCTGTGCGCTGCAAGAATAGCCTCTTGGCCATTACCGGCCCGTTGATCGTCAGCGGCTTGTCGCAGACCTTACTTGTAAGAACCGCCCTAAACGCGCCGCAGGTATAGAGACCACCGCTCGCACCATTAGCAATTAGCCAAGCGTCAACATTCGTCACGGTGTCCTTGATCTGAATGTTATTTGCGAGAACGACCACCTGTGGAATCTCACTTAATGAATGAAGTGAACCTGATGTATTGTATTTGATGTCTCCATCAATAAACACTGTTCCACGAGCCTTAATGATGACCGAATTGCCCTTACCGACAGTGCCTCCACTGATTGTTAAGTTGCCGTTTGCATAATAGGTGCCCTTGAGTGCATCAAGAGAGACGCTACCGGTCAATTGCGGAGTGCTTGTCGTTGCCTTTGGCGCCAACCGAGCTGCTACATCTGGAATAGCGCCCATGCCGCCTGGTTTAGCAAAACATCCAAACCTCACCGTTCCATTACAGCCACTGGCCGGTGTGTGGCCGCCATTGGCAAACGTAAGCTTACTCCAGTCGACTTGATTACTCGATGAGTTGCCGTTTTGACCGGCAAGCCCGGCGGCAGAACCGGCGCCGTCTATCGTACCGGGCGCGAAGACGCCATACTCCACCCAGCTACCAAATGTCTTCGTGCCATTATCCTTCACCGACTTACTCACCTCGACATTACTCCCCGGCACAGGGGTCACATCACCCACGAAGCGGCGGCCTACCGATAAATCACCGCCCCATACCTGTACTTTTGGCTTTTTACCAACAATGACACATTCGGCTGGACTATGGCGCCAATTCGGCGAAGCATTGGTAAGGCCTGGTTTATATGCTTTTACCGACATGCCGTAACAAACCTTGCTACCCACGTCCAGGTCACCGATCTGTTCATTCAAAAGCTGTTTGACTACCGTTGCTTTTACGCCGAAGCTTGAATCACCCTCGCCCGAACCTCGCCCATTTATTGGAGTACAGTTGTTCGCATAATACGCACAGCCGTCCTTAGTATCATCAATCTGTCGCGCCTCCTCAATACTGCCTCCTGGCTTTACAATAACCTTGCTAAGCTGCCATTGAACATCAATATAGCTCTTGGTTGGACCGCTGTTGGTCACTTTGCCAGATACTGTCGGCACCGTGCCTCCCTGGTCGCCAAACTCTTTACCTAGCGGGTCGATTGATGGCGTGAGGTTGAAGTTATACGGCACATTAGCACAGGCCCAACCGCTCCACAGCCAACCGTCACGATCCCACCACGCGCCATCTTTCCAGGCGATACGCTGACACATGGGCCCTTGACCGACGTCGTCCTGTGTCACGTCCTTGACCGTGTACGAATCATTAGGTGGATATGCCGTTACGAACAGCTGCCCTGCCGTACCGCGAGCCGAGCCGAGCGGCTCCTTTGCCGCGTTCCACCCAACCCAAGGACCGCTGAAGCCTTTTTTGTCGACGTTATAGTAAACGTCCCTATCCATATCGGCACTTGAGCGCATATCGTGCGACCAATAGAGCGTGTCGCCAGGCTGTGCGGTAATCGTGCCCTGAGAATTATTCTTAGAGGTACTCTTGCGAATGTAACTTTGGCCATTGATTGTCCACTTCTGTAGAATGTGTAATGTAATCGGCGAACAGGCATTTGGCGATGGCTGCGGCGACAAACCACCATAGACTGTATCTAGTGTTATGCATAAGGTATGATCACCAGCACCAAGGCTACTAATATTAATAGAGCTCTTCTTCTCGGCATGGAAATACGTACTCGCTGCCTGCTTCGGATAAGCAATCTTAGGGGTTCTATTCACGTTATTGTTCGTAATAGTACCGAGGTCATCATAATAGTGCCCGTAGACTTGAATTGACGAATTATGAGCACCACAATATTTACCTCCGGCATTAACCAGTATAGGTGCCGTGGTAGCGCCCTGGTATGCGTATATATCCTTTGACCCATCCCTCGCAGTGATCCATACCATATCACCAACATATCCACCGCCGTTTTTATCCCAATAGGAACAAAAATCATCACCCCATAGTTGAGCCTTAGCCTGATCTGGCGGGTTGGCATACTTCGGATCCTGTACATTCAACGCCTGGGCTACACCCCCAACTGCAACAGCGACAAAAGCACTGCTAACAATCAGTGCTGAAATAAATATGCCAAACTTAAAAGTTTGCCCACTACCAACTATCATCCTACTCTCCCTCTCCCGAATCTGTCATGCTAGCTAGCCGCTCATCGTACGACTTAAGTAGGCTATCCTTATCTTCAAGATCGCTCTTTTCCACAAAAGCCCTTGCCTTCGCGTTATATTCTTTCCACTTTGCTATGTCACCTTTTACCGTATACACCCGGAGAACACCTTCGTAACTATCTACACCCTCCTTTGCGTCCAGAGATCGTAGTGCGGCAGCTTCAGCCCTATCGATAAGCTTATACTGTAGTGCTAGTAAAACATTCGACTGAAGCAGTTCAACCTTCTTGTCAACATTCGGTTCATGCGCGACGGCATCATCAAAAAGCTTCTGAGCTTCATCTTTTTTATTGGCATTTATCAGATCGACATACCGCTCCTGTATATTTGCGTCTCCCTGAAAATTAAGCGAAGCAACTTGTTCTTTTGCTTTTTGCGAGGCTGGCGCCACTGAAGATTTTTGCTGCACAAAAAAGAAGAAATACCCTGCAGCCGCCAGAGCAGCGAGCAAAAGAACACTTGTTCCGATAATAATTACCTTGCGACGTGTCTGTTTTTTTGGCTGTGAACTCATATACCATAAGCATATACAAACTCACGACAACGAGCAAGCTCATTTGTTCTTTTATAGAGATATAAATCCAGTTGCTACTGTTCTTGTATCTTCATAAAAAGATGGGTGCCGAGGTGCCGGTGGACAAGCTGCAAAAACAGCTGCCACCGGCACCTCGGACTATCCCACTTGTGTTACTTCCCCGTCAACACTAGTGACGACGGTTTTCCGCCTGGCTTTCACCACGCAGGAGGAGGCCGCTGAGCAGCGCAATAAGCGCCGCACCGACGAACAAGAAAGGCGCAGGCGTAGCCTGGCTCTCTCCTACCACCGCAGTGTCAACATAGGCAGCCGGATACCGGCTGACCTTTGTCGTCGCGATAGCCACCGCTGATTCGGAAGGGGTTACCTTCGTCGTCTGGGCAGGAGCCTGACTGGTCGTCCCTGTCGAAGACGGGGTGTTGGTTGCTGTCGGTGAATGCGTTGCCGTTGCCGAACTGGTCGGAGATGGGCTGGCTGTTGCCGTTTCCGACGCAGTCGGTGTTGGCTCTGCAGTCTCCGTTTCGGTCGGTGTCGGCGTTGCGGTTTCTGTCTCGGTGGGCGTGGGTGACGGCAATGGAATCACCGTGCAGTGGTTGTTGAAGATGGCAATGCCAGCTTCGTCCCAACGGTTGCCCGGGTAGCTACCCTGCACACCTTGCTTCACGTACGTGAACGGCGGAGTGATATCTCCTTCGTGACTGCCATGGCCTTCGTTTAGGAAGGCACTGACAGACACATACTTGTAGAGATACGCCTCCGCACGGGGGTGGGTTGCATGGCAGAAACCGATCATCTTGGTTGCCGTGTCATCTGGCAACGGAGTTGCGGTCTCTGTGACGGTCGGTGTCGGTGTAGGCGTCGGGCTGATGGTCGGCACAGTGTACCTTCCCAGCTCGTGCCACAGCTCGTCGATCGGACTGAGATACTGCACAACGATGGTGCCCCAGTCGGACTGGAAGCTCGCGTTGGTGGTACCACCAGCCGGAACAGTCACGTTGTGAGCACCCTTGGTGCTACTGGTCACAACGAACAGCAATGGCTGATCGATAAGGTGGTTCTCAAGGGCAAAGTGGCCCTCGGTCCCCGCCTGATTGGTAAGCACGAGTGTAGCCGTGCCAGCAGGACCCGCAGCCGCCTGAGCGGGAGCGATCGAAGCAAACACGCCTGCCACACACATCATGAGTGCGACGAGCAGGCCAATGACGCCAGTGCGGCGCCTGGTAACCAGATTTTTCAATCTGCTCACCTTCCTTTCTTACACAAATGGAATGTCAAAGGTTTTGGGGTTTCCCAAAACCTAGTTTTCAAGCTAACTCGAAAACTCTGTGCGGCAAGTCGCTGCACACTTTCGCTACAATAACATTCTTTCTCAATTTTGTAAATACCTTTTAGTTCTTGAGGCGCTTATCTGGTAAAACTAGAGTCACTATGAGTCCGCTTATCGGGATAGTGAATCGGTAACACGACTACCGTTTATCTGGAGTAGTCATCTTCTAGGCGTGTAATGTCATCCTCATTCGAAGGATTTGCCGGATCGGCGTGCTGCCATATTTCTGCAACTAGCGTCCATTGCTCAGCCTTAGCGACTAATCGGTGACGTTCCCCTTTTTGAAATTGCACTACATCACCGATGCTTGCATCATGAAGGTCGCCTTGGTCGTCGGCGTTACTCCTATAATATGCTCCCTCAGAAATGAATACCCATCGCTCAGCTCGACGATCGTGGTACTGCCAGCTTAGACGTTGAGATGGACTGACAAGCATAATTTTCGGGCTAAGTTCCGCGGCGGGATTGCCCATGCGAGCCTCGATAGGATCTAAATCTTGAAAGAAATCCGACGCAAAGGCATCGGCCTGGCTGTTTTCAATACGAAAATATCCGCCCCAGGGCTTTGTCAGATCCTCATCGACGATATGATATCCATTGGCGACGATATTTTCACGAATTTCGTCTGCGAAAGCGATCTTGGCAATAGAACCTTCCTTATTCATTCGGCTGAGCTGTGTAGGTAATTCGGTCATGCTTAAATTGTACTACATGACTCTACGTAGCGTCACTTCTACGCTAATGGCGAACTCATATCGCGTCCACAATTACTCCATAGGTTCCACATATCACCCCGACGAAGCAACTCAAACGTCAAGATGCCTGAGAATGAAGGTCTTTATAACGTCGTCACTTAGAATATTAGCCAAATAATAATTAAATTCGCAGTAAGTGAAGCCGTTGAACTACGGCTATTTTAATTATTTTTGCCCAGGAACATAGCCCTACTAAGCTTGACCAAATAACGTTCTGTTTCTATATCAGACAAGCCAAATTGCTTTGCAAGCTCAAATAGCTCTACTTTATCTCGCCAAGTTGCAAATTCATTTGCGTCACTTTTCAGTTTCTCAGTGGGTAGAAGTTTTTTATACGGCCTATGAGCAAAATCGAGTTTCGCTTCTTGATCAATATAGCCCATATCTGTCATCTGAGCTATTGTCTTCGAGATCTTCGATGGATTTTCGCCACCAAGATCTTCTGCAATTTTTCTCATAAACATGGGTGCGTCCTCATCATGAGTTAGCATATATCCAACTACGCGCGAGACGAGTTCCTCTCCAACACCCCTTATTTGCGGCAGCTCCCTGGCTTCGTTGGATTCTTCTGCCTGAGGGATAATCGAAAAACTAGGAAGTGCTTCCGCTACAGCCAATTTTCGTCGCTCAGTTTCCCGTGGATCACCGCCATCAAGATATTCATCATTCTTGGCTTCTTGAACCCAAGCTGTAAGTGCGGCGACACTAGCCTCATCAGTTTTTGCATACTGCTCAGACGCTAAGTGATCTAGATGATACTTTTCGAGAGTATGAGCCGTATCTTCGTATGGGTAAGCAGCATACGCGGCAATATTTGCGACTTCGGGGTCTTTAATTTGTTTATTTTCTGACATTTGTATTCAACATAACATAATACTTATGTTATGTCAATATTCCTCCTCTGTTATAATAGCACTATGAGTTCTCTTTCTATCGGCATCGTCGGCCTTCCAAACGTCGGCAAATCAACCCTATTCAACGCCCTCACCAACAATGATATTTTAGCGGCTAACTATCCGTTCGCTACTATCGAACCAAATACAGGTATCGTACCCGTGCCAGATGATCGTTTGCAAAAACTTGCTGATTTATACGGCTCGACCAAGATTTTGCCTGCGACGGTTACCTTTGTCGATATCGCCGGCCTTGTAGCTGGTGCGAGCAAGGGCGAAGGTCTTGGCAATAAATTCTTGGCTAATATTCGTAATTGCGATGCTATCGTACATATCGTACGCGCCTTCCACGGCGGCGATGTTATTCATGTGTCAGACAAGATTGACCCGCGCGACGATATCGAAGTTATTAACACCGAGCTTATTTTAGCCGATATGCAAACGATCGAGACGCGTCTGCCTAAGGTAGCGAAAGAAGCGAAGGCCAAACCTGCCCTGCGCGCGACGGCCGACTACCTTCAAATACTCCTCGATCACCTCAAGGCCGGTACGCCGCTTTCTTCCCTTGGTGACCTAAAAGCCGAATTCATTAGCGACCTTCACCTTCTCACTGCCAAGCCTGTTATTTACGCTTTTAATGTCGACGAAGACACGCTGGTTGACGAAGCGAAGAAGGCCGAGCTGAGCGCGCTTGTTGCTCCAGCCCGAACACTTTTTGTGTGCGCGAAACTTGAGGAAGAGATCAAAGGCCTCACCCCTGAAGATGCGGGCGAATTGCTCGAAAGTTACGGCGTCAAAGAAACTGGCCTCCTACAGATGATTCACGCCGCCTACGATATATTAGGCCTGCAAAGCTACCTCACTGCCGGGCCAAAAGAAGTTCGCGCTTGGACGATCAAGCAAGGCGCTACCGCACCACAGGCCGCGGGCGTCATTCATGGCGACTTTGAGCGTGGCTTTATCGCTGCTCAAATCGTCGATTTTGATGATCTCATTGAAGCTGGCTCTGAAGCGGCAGCAAAAGCTGCCGGTAAAATGCGCACTGAAGGCAAAGACTACATCATGCAGCCCGGCGATATTGTTGAATTTCGATTTAACGTTTAGTTATGAAGAAGGGCGACGCAAGTGATGCACACTCACGCCGCCCAGACCTTCAATTACCGCAGCGAGCAGTCGCCACGGTGACTTGCTCCCATACGTCACCATCTTTGCAGCCAATCAGCCTTAGAAGATGGTCGTCGATATCCCATACCGGCGTCTTTCCGTCGACCTCAAGGTCGTGCTTCGGATAAGACGTTACGTTATTGACCTTACATTGCACAACTCCTGCTGGAGCCGTTACTTCAATAAGATCACCGACACGTGCAGCCGAGAGTGCATTAAATGGCCACTTTTCAAGCTGGGCACTGTGCGCGAGAATGTATCCCGGCCGATGCGTTAGCCAGTAGCTCATCCCCTTCTCGGTTGGCGGCACAAACGGGCCGTGTTCTTGATTGAGCGGCGCAATGGGTAAATCAATACCCACCGCACCATACACAAGGCGCGAAGGCAAACCTGCCAGCGTCGGACGCTCACTTGGAGTCGAGATTGGCGCTGGCGCTGACGTCGTAGCCGAAGGAATCG
>CAMLGO010000031.1 GCA_946479665.1 uncultured Candidatus Saccharibacteria bacterium | reverse complement strand
CGTTTTAATACGTTGCTGAGCATTTGACGACGTGGCGATAAAGAAGTCGACATTTTGAGCTGCATCATGGTCGGCATCTTTAAGTGCTGGCATAGGGGCCGGTACGTGACCGTAATGAATATGAGTTTGGTTGTCATTTGCTTTTTTAATGTGTTTCGTAAGGCTATCACCGCAGGAGATAATGATGTCAAATGCCGATAGGTCTAGTTGTCTAAACCATTGAAGCTGCCGTTTTGGGAAAAGAGATTGAAGTCTTTGCTGTAATCGTGAAGGCTGAGGTGGAGCGTAGATCGTTGTTAAAGGAAACGCTTCGCTTAGCCCGTGTAAGATGGTGTCGATATATTCCTCGCTGTTTGTTCTGCTATAGACAATGGCAATTTTAGGCGAGGTCATAACTATACCTTCGGTGCTGTTACTGATATGTAGAGAGCGTGAGTTTGTTCGGCCATACGCAGCCAGGAGTAGGTGGCCGCTTGCTTTTTGCCTCGGTCAATAAAGTCGTTTCGGAGTGTGTCTGACTGTAGAAATGAGTCGATTGCTTTGGCTATATCTTGTGGATCTGCGGGGTTGAAGTACTGGGCGGCCTCACTATATACCTCCGGGAGGCAGCTTGCATTACTGCTGGCGACGGGTGCGCCTTCGACCATAGCTTCAAGTCCGGGCAGGCCAAAGCCTTCCATGAATGATGGGAAAACATAGGTGCGACAGTGTTGGTAGAGCCAGGCAAGTTCTTGATCACTTACGAAGTTGGTAAAGATGATATTTTGATAGCCTTGCTTTGCTGCCCAATCTTTATTCGATTGAGTAGCGTCATCGATCTTACCCGCGAGAACGAGTTGCAACTCGGGGTGTGTTTCGAGGAGGAGCTGATGAGCGGTAATGAGGTGGCGGACGTTCTTGTAGCCCGGTTGGCGACCGACGTAGAGGATGAATTGTTTATCAACGAGGGGCCTGTATGGCTCAGAAGGTGATGGTAATTTATCGGCAGCTTCGTATGTAACACTTACGCGAGATTCGGAGATGTGTGAAAAGTGAACGTAGTCATCTTTAGTGAACTGCGACGGGGTGATGATATGAGCGGAGGTGCGACCGATAACAAAGAGGACAACATGTGCAACGAGCTTCTTGATAGTAAATATGACCCTGCTTCTATTCGTATCGTCAATACGGAGAAACGTGAGGTCGTGAACGGTAGTAATGTGCCTCCTGAAGTAGAGTAATGGCTGATGAAACATGCAAAAATGAACGAGATCAAATCTGTGCTTGTAAAGGAAGAACAAGAAGCCGATTTGCTCGGCAAAAGAATGTGGTGCGTAGTCGGCAACGGCAACTGAAAAGTTGGGTGCGGTCGGGTGCCAATAGTCCTTATCTTTTTGGCGTACTAAAATCGTGTACGAATTGGTCGTGTCGACCTTCTCGAGATAGGTAATGAGCCGTTCGACATATCGGCCGGTCGAGGTGCTGATAATGCGTGCATCGATGGCTATATTCATGAGATACCCTTTCGCGTTGTTACTTCGGTGATATGGTCGGCCATTGCTTGAGTGAACTGCTGTCGCGAGAATGGTTCGGCGCTCATTGAGATCTCTTTCGGGATGAACGCCATCGTTTGGTGGCGTTTTAGTGCCTCGGCGAGGCTATCTACTGTTTGTTCTTCGAAGAATAGGCCATTGTGGCCCTCGTGAATGTAGTCGAGCGCGCCGCCGGCTTTGTAGGCAATCACGGGTAGTCCAGCCGCTAGGGCTTCGATCGGAGCAATGCCAAAATCTTCTTCCGCGGGGAATAAGAAGGTATCGGCTTCAAGGATGTGACGCTTCAATTCTTCGTCGCTAACGCGGCCGGTGAACGTTACTGTTGGGCCAGCCAGGGATTTAAGAGCGGCAGTTTCAGGGCCTGTTCCAAGAACGGTTAGCGGTAGTTTTAGCTTATTACAGGCGGCGATAGCGAGATCGATGCGTTTGTATGGAACGTGGCGACCCCATACGATATAGCGCCGCGTGGCAGCGGTTTGGTAAGTGTGCTTTGCAGCGAGCGGTGAAAATTTATCCGTATCGACCGGCGGGAAGATAACTGTACTATCTCGGTCGTAATATTGCTTGATCTGCTTTTGAGTATGAGTCGAGTTGGCAATGAAGTAATCGACTTCTTGCGCCGCTTCGTAGTCATTTTTGCGAAGCGGTTTTACAAGCAGACGGAGGCCAAGACGAACAAGCCAGTACGGTCGCATGCTCGGATGTGCCAAATATTCTTCATACTTTGACCAGTAAAAGTGCGTTGGGATGTGACAGTAGCAGATATGGAGTGTGTCGTTGCTCGTAGTGACGAACTTCGCCTCGCCGTTGCCAGAGCTGCTAATAATGATGTCATAATCATTGAGTGTGAGTCCCCTGAACCACCACTGGCGGAGAAGTGGCAAAAAGCGTCGTAGCTTGGCGAATGGCCAATGTTGCAGGTAGCCAGTAATAACAACACCATCAAGCTTCTTGCGCCATTCGGGCGAACAATACGACGTGTATATTGGTGCTTCCGGGTAAAGCTCGTGGAGCATTTCAACAACATGCTCGGCGCCACCGCCGTACAGCCAGTCATGAACGATAGCAACTTTTGGAGACTGTGTTACTTTTGGCACTATTTCGCACCTCTTTGCAGGAGTACGGAATAAGCTGTTTTTAGAATGATTTGAATATCGAGCAGAAGCGTCCAGTTTTGGACGTAGTAAATATCGAGCGCACGGCGGTCCTCAAAGCTGATGTTGCGGCGACCAGAAACCTGAGCGAGGCCGGTGAGTCCGGATTTAACACTGAGAATAAGGCTCTTGTTTGGGTATTGATTGAGTTCTGCTGGCACGAGTGCGCGTGGCCCGACGAGGCTGATGTCACCCCTAAGGACATTAAAGAGCTGCGGTAACTCATCGAGGCTGGTGCTACGCAGGAATCGGCCAAAAGCAGTTACGCGCGGGTCTTTGTCGAGTTGGTCACCATTATCCCTATAGGTTTTTGACAGTTCTGGCTTACCCATTTTTGTAAATGCATCCTCGGGGCTCATGCCTGAGAACTCCTGTTTCATGGTGCGGAACTTGTAAATATAGACAGGTTGGTTGAAGCGCGACAAGCGTTTTTGCTTAAAGAAAATTGGCGCACGCGGCTCGGTGAGCTTGGAAATAAGAGCGATCATCAGCATGAATGGTGATGCTACTGAGATAATAACGAAGCCCAGGATAAGGTCGAGAATACGTTTTGTGACTCGTCCGTGGCCAATGAGCGGGGTTGTCGTGACATTGATGACAGGTAACGTGCTGAGGATTTCGATAGTATTACGAGAACTCGATAGGGCTTGATGCTCGCTGACGTACTTGTAGGCGGTATGATGGTCGACGGCTGCTTTATAAACTTCATCTTGCCGTGCGCTGTCCGTTTGAATGATGACATCTGGAGTTGAATTTTTCAGTGCCTGTGTAAGTGATGTGAATTTTTTATCTGCGAGCGTCGGCGCGATGTACTGGTTGTTTGCGACAATACCTGTAATGACATAGCCTGATCGCGGGTTGCCAGCGATATAGTCCGATAGGCTGAGTGTTGCAGGGCTATTGCCAACGATGAGCAGCTTGAGCGCCCCGCGACCATGATCGAGCAGGATCAGTCGTATGTGCTTGATGATTGTGCGAATTGAAGCAAGTAGGATAAAACTGATACCAAAGGCGTAAATAGCAACGAGCTTAGCCGGGAAGATCGGGGTTGAAGCAAAGAAACTAACGGCAATCATGATTAAAATACCAAAAGCGGCAACAATAATGAGGCGCCCAAATTCTTTTGGTCGATATTCGTATACCTCGCGTGAGTAAAGTCCGAGGATGTAGAGCAGTATGATCCACAGCGGTAGCAGGGCGGCAATGGTGCCGATAAACTCAATAGAGGTGATTGCCGCTGGAAGTGGGCGCGGGTCGATAGAAACACGCAAAATATATGCTGCGGTGAAAGAGAGGAGTAAAGCAAGAATGTCGCCAAGTGCCAAGCACAGCCTGTAGATGAACGGTCCGTTATTTTTCATATGGGTGCGCTACGATATAAGTCATTAGTTAATGAATGGGTCTATTATAACTTAGTCTCACCGCTAGGGAAATATACCGGTAGCCGCGGCTGCTGTATACTAGTGAGTAATGAAGCAAGCGCGACTCTCTAAGATATATCTCGGCCTATTGCTGTTTATATTCGGCTTTATTGTTCTGCATGCGCCATTCACGGTGATTGTCAGCACATTACTGCCGAATATGGGTGATCTTGCGAAGTCATGGAAAGAGGTGCTGATGGTGCTCGCGGGAGCTTGTGCTGTCATATTAATTATCAAGCATCGAGCGTGGCCTTCGTTGGTGCGTGACAAACTCTTTTGGGTGATTATCGGCTATGTGGCGCTGCATGTAGTGACGATTGCCCTGTTGCCACAAGGGTTAGCGGCGACACTTGCCGGTCTGGCTGTCGATCTTCGCTATATTGTGTATTTTTCGCTGGTATACGTGGCTTTGCAACTTTACCCGGTTGCACGTCCGTTGTTTGTGCGTATGGGAGCGATTGGCGCGGCAATTGTGGCTGGCTTTGCGACGCTTCAATTATTCCTACCAAAGGATATTTTGACGCACATTGGCTATGGAAAAGATACGATAGCTCCGTTCATGACGGTTGATCGTAACCACGACTTTATACGGGTCAATAGTACGCTCAGAGGGCCAAATCCTCTTGGCGCGTACGTGGCAATGATACTATCAATCGTTGTAAGTTTTGTAGCACTGCAGTACAGGCGTTTATCGAGGCAGCTGGCTCGGTGGTCGGTCGCTTTATTGATACTCTGTTTGGTAATTGCGTTATGGATAAGTTACTCTCGCAGTGCTCTGCTAGCTGCTCTGTTCGGCCTCGTGATGGTCGCAGTGTATGCGTGGGGCAAGAAAGTAAAGCCTGTCTGGTGGCTGGCGGCAAGCTGTTTGGTGATTGCTTTGGCTGTCGGTGGTTATATAGTCGGGAAAGACAGTAGTTTTGTATCAAATGTTGTGTTGCATGAAAATCCGGCCGAGGGTAATAGTAGCGGCTCAAATGATGGGCACATTCAATCGCTCCAGCATGGAATCCAGGCGATGATCTCTCAGCCATTTGGTGCTGGCGTTGGCAGTACTGGAACAGCCTCGTATCACGGCACGTCACCGCTGATTATCGAGAATCAATACCTGTTTATCGCGCATGAAATTGGCTGGTTGGGGATTGTGCTATTTCTTGTTATTTTTATCGAGATTATGCGGCGCCTGTGGCTGCGACGAAAAGACTGGCTAGCGCTCGGTGTGTTTGCAAGTGGTATTGGACTAGGCTTTATTGGCGCTCTTCAGCCAGTATGGGTTGACGATACAGTAAGTCTTATCTGGTGGGGGCTTGCCGCTGTAGCTATCGCCACGAAGGAGGAATATGTCAGAAACAAGGCCAAGTAAAAAACAGCGCGAACTACTAAACTTTATTGACGGGTTCATCAAGGGGAATGGGTATGGGCCGAGCTACCGCGAGGTAATGCGTGCACTCGATTATAAATCGGTGTCTACCGTGGCGACGCATGTTGATGGGTTAATCACCCGAGGCTACCTGCGTAAGAAAGATCATTCTGCCCGTTCGCTGGAAGTTGTTATGAAAGATGCTATGCTGCCAGCTACTTCGAAAGAATCAACTCACATTAAATGGCTCAATAATGAAATTACTGCTCGTGAAGCAATTGATGACGACAAATCTCGACAGGAGGTCGTTGTTTTAAAACATGCTCGCGATATACTTGACCAACCCCAGGTATAACGGGTATAATACTCCTTGTATTCCGACGTAGCTCAATGGTGGAGCAAGAAGCTGTTAACTTCGAGGTTGCTGGTTCGAGTCCAGCCGTCGGAGCCAAGAAAAGATGAGACTGAAGAGTCTCATTTTTTCGTGTAAGTATTTTACTGCCCTTATTTTATAGTAGATGATTCTATGAATGCTTTGATGTCTGCATCAACTTCTTCTAAGACTTTTTGAGCCTCCATACGTGACTTCTCATCTTTATTGATAGTTGAGGCGGCCATCGCCTGAAGACAATTAGCGTACTGATTATGTCCAAATTCTTTAGTATCGATCAGCAAGAATCCCATTGCGATATCCTTCTGGTCGACTCGTGTTTCATTATCGCTTCCACAAAGTGTTTTACGCACTGAACCAGGTAGGTCTGAGACATATGCTAATGCTTTTTTGTGGGATAGGACGATGTATCCCGTGGTATTACTATGCCACCATATGATCTGTGAATTCTCATGGGTTAAAGGGTAGGATATTGTTTTGTCATCCGTTAGCTTCTCGGTGACTATTATCGCTGTTGCTGATGGTTCTTTTTGAACCCCTCCCGTTAACCGGTTATTCTCTGCAGCAAGGCCGGACGCCTTTCTTTCTTGCTCCGATAGGTTAGCTGTCAGTTCACGATTCTTGTTCCATTCGTAAGCTCCATACGAAAGAGAAGTAAGTAAGACAAGTAGGCCTAGTACGATAAGGGTTCGACTTCTTGTTTTATGCCCTGATTGCTGTTCTACTGTCGAAGTGATATTTGGTGTATGTGTTTGTTCATTGTTCATATGTAGTTGATAATACCATATTCACCACTCGATCTTATTTCTAGCATCATTGATGATGTGGAGCTAAGAGGTATTTTGAAATAGCTCTGGGGGGTGTTTTTTGTAATTATGCTATGAAACGCACTTCTGGTATGGCATACTCATAATCAGTAAGCATAAGAATGATGAAAATGATGAAAAAAGAAACTCATTTATGGCGCTATTATGGCCTGGTCGTTGCGGCTTGGCTGGTATATATCTTGCTCACAATCTTGGCTCCTGCTTCACAAAATACACAAGTACAGCTTAGTGAGATGGCCAGATTAGTCCTCACCGCTACTTTACTCATCCCATATATGCTGACGTGGCTGATCGCCGTTGTCGGTTGGTATCATTTCAGTAGATTCGCGTCGGATACTGAGCGTAAACATACGCGTAACTATGTTGGATTTCGATTGATTTCACGAGGGCTGGGGATTTTGATCATTGATTTGATTAGTATCCCACTCATTAGTGCCGCCCGGACGGTTTGGGCTACTGATGGAAACGCGGCGGCTACATTGACAATCCTGAGCAACTACTTCCATATTATTATTCCGCTGGCGGCGTTTGGTTGTCTGTTTCTAGGATCGCGCAAGCTAGTTCAGAGTAGCCACTATGCTGTAGCCGTACGAAGCACGATGCTTCCATCGCTCGTGGCCACCTCGCTGTTTACTGTTCTTTTCACGATAGCTGTATTCGGCAATACTTCCCGGCAAGTAGCGACCGAAGCTGGACGTTTTGCTTCTTATTACATACCGGACCTTTTAATCGTACTCACTATTATCGTACCGCTAGCAGCTACTTGGTTCGTTGGCTTACAAGCCGTCCTTCAAATAGAGCGATACGTACATTCGCTTTTGCAGGCTAAGTGGCGGCGTGCAATAGTCAACCTATTCCATGGTCTGCTGGCCGTGATAAGCAGCGCTATTATCTTGCAGGCCATCACCGCCTTCGGTAGCGAGCAGCTGCAGCAGGTTAGCTTGGCTCTGATAATCGTGATCATTTACCTTTTTATTATTCTGCAAGCCGTGGGTTATCTCTTTATACGAGCGAGCGCCAAACAATTGCGCCATCTGATAAAAGCTGGAGTTCCGAATGAGACTGATTGAAAAAATTACTCTGCTTCTGCTAGGAATTTCTTTGCTGCCCTTAGCCGTAGTTGGCAGCTTGCTTTACTCTAGTGCAAAAACCACCTTGCAGGGCCAGACTACAGAGCAGTTGAGCAGTATCGCGACCGTTCAGGAGCACCGCCTCAACGACATACGTTCTCAGAATCTCAAGCGGCTGGCCGACTTTAACAGCCGCGAGCTGCTGCGTACTTTGGTGGATACGTACAATCGAACCGGGGATGAAGACGCCTTGGCTCATATTACTGCCAGCTTGAGTGATGCTAAAAGACTGGGCGGCGATATTCGTAATGTGACCATTATGGACAAGAATGGCAACTTGGTCGCATCTACCAATGAGGAGACTATGGCCACGCACCAGCTGGACAGTGAGTTATTCAGACAAAGCATTACTCAAAACTCGGTCAAGCTTGCCTTTAAGGGCAGCGGGAATGAGGCCATATTCTATCTCAGCGGACCGCTTGAATATAACGGCGGTACAATAGGTGTGTCTATCATAGAGGTTAGCGCAGATGAGTTGATCAAAACCGTCACTGATTACACCGGGCTTGGTGACACGGGCGAGATTGCCCTAGGACAGCGGCTCGATAAC
>CAMLGO010000030.1 GCA_946479665.1 uncultured Candidatus Saccharibacteria bacterium | reverse complement strand
AATCGGATTCCAGTGACTAAACAGGGATTTTTTGTTTTTTGAAAGGAATAAAAATGAAATTTAAAGCCAATACTCGCCGCCGCGCACTTGAATACGAAAAAGACCTCGTTGCGCAGTGGAAGAAGAACAAGACATTTGAGAAGTCGGTCGACATGCGACCAAAAGATAATTCCTATGTATTCTACGACGGTCCTCCGTTTATTTCTGGTGTACCGCACCATGGAACACTCCTTAGTTCGATTGTAAAAGATGTTGTACCACGCTATCAGACAATGAAAGGCAAGCACGTCGAGCGTGTCTGGGGTTGGGATTGTCATGGGCTTCCTGCTGAACGTTACACAGAAAAGAAACTTGGCATTAATTCGCGTGAAGAAGTGCTAGATTACGGTATCGAGAAATATATTATCGCGTGCCGCGAGAACATGGTTCAGACCAGTAGTCTATGGGAAGATACGATTGACCGCATCGGCCGCTGGGTAGACTTCAAGGGTGCCTATAAAACCATGGACAAAGAATACATGGAATCGGTATGGTGGGCATTTAAAACACTGTATGAAAAGGGCAAGATCTACGAAGGCGAAAAGGTGCTGATGTACTGTACGCTTGACGCTACACCACTTTCAAAGGCCGAGGTGACCATGGATGCAGGTGCGTATCAGGATGTGACCGAGCCAAGTGTGTATGTAAAATTCAAATTGAAATCTGAGCCAAAAGCCTTGGGTAATGAAAAAGGTGACGAATCGAAACCATTATATATGCTTGCGTGGACAACGACGCCATGGACACTTCCTGCCAATACAGCTCTCGCGGTGAATCCCGATTTGGAATATGAAGAATATGATGTTGATGGCGAGCGGATGATTGCGGCACAAGGTGCCGTGGTGGATATGTGCGTAAAGCTGAAGCTTGAATTTGGTAAGGATGTCAAATTGGTAAGGTGTTTCTACGGCAAGGACCTGGTAGGGCATGAATACGAACCACTACTTGGGGTTGATCGTGGCGAGAATGCACATAAAATTTGGGCAGCTGATTATGTCACGACAGAATCGGGTACAGGAATTGTTCACATCGCACCTGCGTACGGTGAAGAGGACTTTGCATTGGCCCGTGAAAAGAAAATCCCAGTGGTTCATACAATTGACGAGAACGGTCACTTTACCGAAGGCGACTGGACGGGTGAAAATGTTTGGGAAATTAATAAAACGATTGCTAAGACGTTACTTGAACAGGGCATTGTTTGGAAGATTGATTATATCCGTCACAGCTACCCACACTGTCACCGCTGTGGTACGAAGCTGATGTACCGTGCGCACCCAAGTTGGTTTATGGATATTGATCAACAGCGTGAAACAATGCTTGAGAAGAATGGCAACATTAACTGGTTTCCAGAGCATGTCAAAAATGGTCGCTTTGCTAAAACGATTGAGCAAGCACCAGACTGGAACTTGTCACGTGACCGTTTCTGGGCAACGGCAATGCCGGTATGGAAGGGTATCGATAAAGATGGCAAGACACACGTTAAGGTAGTTGGTAGCTACAGCGAGTTAAAAGAACTCAGCGGTGTCGAGCTCGACGATTATCACCGCCCATGGGTAGATGACATTACATTTGAAATAGACGGCGTAACGTACGAGCGTATCGACAAAGTAATGGACAGTTGGTTTGAAGCCGGCAGCATGCCATTTGCGCAGTTCCACTATCCGTTTGAAAACAAGCAAAAGTTTGAGCAAAATTTCCCTGGTGATTTCATCGTGGAATACATTGGTCAAGTTCGCGCATGGTTCTATTACATGCATTCGATGAGCGTTGCGCTATTTGGTGAAAACTCATTCAAGAACGTGATCGTCACCGGAAATGTCGCCGGTAATGACGGCCGCAAGATGAGCAAAAGCTACGGCAATTACACTGATCCGAATGTACTGATGGACCAGTACTCAGCCGATAGCCTCCGTTTCTTGCTGCTCCAGAGCCCACTGCTCAACGGCGAAGATTTTGCTCTTCAGGACAAAGAAGTAGGTGATGTGGCGCGCAAGCTTTCGATGGTATGGAACATGTACGATTTCTTTACCATGTATGCCGAAGTCGATGGTTGGGAATTTAGCGGTGATCTATCCGACCCAACCGACGGCCTTGAAAACCCACTTGATCAATGGATCGTGAGTCGCGTACACCAACTGACGCAAGAAGTTGAAAAGCACATGGATGCCTACGATATTCCAAATGCCGTTAAGCCGATCTTGCCGTTTATCGAAGACGCCAGCAACTGGTACGTGCGCCGCAGCCGTCGCCGTTTCTGGAAATCTGGTGACGATATCGATAAGAACAATGCCTACCGCACGCTCCACTATGTGCTTGTTCGTTTGAGCTATGTCCTGGCGCCATTCACGCCATTCCTTGCTGAAGAGCTGTACCAAAAATTGACTGGAGGCGAAAGCGTTCATCTGCTTGATTGGCCAGCAAACGGACATGTGAATGAGTTGGTCGTTCAAGATATGGAGACGGTCCGCGACTATGTAAATGCCGGCCTGAGTATTCGCGCCAAGGAGCGCATGAAAGTCCGCCAGCCACTGGCAAGTGTGACGATTCCATCGCTTGGTGAGTTTGTTGACTTCGAAGACATTCTGACCGAAGAGCTAAACGTGAAGCGGGTGGTCGTGAAGCATGGTGCGGAAGTCACGCTTGATCTTACTCTGACGCCCGAGTTACAGCGCGAAGGTTTGATGCGCGAGGTGATTCGTCATGTGCAGAATGCACGCAAAAATGCCGGACTCAATGTCGACGATCATATTACTCTTCATCTTGAAACCAAAAGCAGTGAACTGCAGACGGCTATCGACGAGCATGTGGCCGTAATTGCTGCCGAGACACTCGCCGACGAGCTGGCTGCGCCAAACGACGGCTACGCGGCTGAGGTCAAGGTTGAGGGCGATGCCTTAATGATCACGCTCGCTCGCGTCGCCTAGCTTATAAGATTCTACTTGCAGTACACTCTGCTTACGCGTATAACTAAAGCATAAATGGAAAAGACAAACACCATGCAGCCAGTTATCGGCGTAACCATGTGTATCGATGAAGACGATCATGTGACGCAAAACATTGTATACAATCGTGTGCGTCGTGAGTATGGTGTAGCACTTCGCCAAGCCGGGGCGCAGCCAATCTTCCTTGATGCTACTATCGATCCACTTGTCGCTGCGCAGCTCTGCGACGGCATTGTGATCAGCGGCGGTAAGGATATAGACGCTACCTTATATGGTCAAGAGAAGCACGGCAGTCGTCCCAAGGAGCCGCGAGAACGTACTGATTGGGAGCGCCAACTGATTGCGGCCTGTGATGAATGGGAGGTGCCAATTCTTGGTGTTTGTTATGGCCAGCAGCTGCTGAATGTACACTACGGGGGCACACTTTATCAGGATATTGCCGAGGATTATGGTAGTATGCTTGATCATGGTTCAAGTGCGGCACCGGCACGGCATACGGTAACACTCGAAAAGGATTTTCTGGGCTACGGTAGAGGTAGGCAGGTAGCAGTGACGGGCAGGCACCATCAGGCTGTAAACCAACTTGCACCTGGCTTTCAGGTGATGGCGCGAGCTGAGGATGGTAGCATTGAGGCGATTCGCGGCAAAGGTCATTATGGGATTCAGTGGCATGCCGAGGTGGATATGAGCGGCGATACGATCTATGGGGCATTTGTCCGCGCATGTATCGTCAAGAAACGAAGTGTGGTCGCAAGACGCCGCGTCTTGCGTTCGCGGATTCTCACCGATTTTTTCTCGCTCATCGTATCGCGGAAATAACATCCGAAAGAGGGGCGATTGACATTATATAGTTTTTATGCTAAATTAATGGTAATCCAATAACTAAAACAAAAAAGTAACCTATGTCATTATTCCACCATATTTCATTACCGAAAATTGACCCGCTCGGCGGCGGGCTTGCTGAAGAGATTGCTGCCGAGCAGCAAAGCGAAGAGGTGATTACGCTCGAGGAGGGGGTCGACGAGGGCCAGCTCTCGATGTTCTGGAGTAGTGTCGAGCAAGATATCGAACAGGACCCTGAGTGGGTTCACTTTAGTGAAGATTAATACTATATTTTATATAGTATAATACTATTATGCAGATTATTTCCGATGAGCAATTTGACCACTTGATTACAAAGGCTATGGACGAGCTTCCTCAGCAGTATATTCGTGGCCTCGATAATGTCGCGATTGTATATGCGGATGATCCAACGCCTGAACAAAAAGAGAAGATGCATCTTGATAATAACCATCTTCTACTGGGCCTCTATGAAGGTATTCCAATGACAAAGCGAGGGGCAGGATATACATTCGTCTTGCCGGATAAGATCACGCTTTTTAAGAATCAGATTCTTGCTATGTCGTACGATGAGGCATCATTATTTGAACAAACCAAACGGACACTTTGGCATGAAATAGCTCATTTTTATGGCCTTAGCCATGCTGATATGGATAAGATCCAGCAGCACGGCAAATAAACGCCGTGGTATAATTAGCCTATCAATATGTTCATATGAGCATGGGGGATAGGTGAATATGAAGCGAGTACTAACACTAATGCATCGGCACGGTAGTCTGCTGCTATGTTCTCTTGCTCTTAGTGTTGCTCTCGCTGCGGTTAATGACTATGAGACTCGAGCAGTAGCGGGGGTTGACCCTCGGGCGTTACTGCGCGATTTGAACCCCAATAATCTACTCGGTCGGGAAAAGACAGAGAAATCTAGTACGACAAATAAAAAAGGCGATACTTCTGGCACTAAAACTTCACCCGGCCAGACAAGTTCATCGTCACCCTCTTCGCAGCCATCAGCCGGCGTTAGTGCCCCCGTCCAAGAATCGGTAAGTGACCTTGCTCCTCTGCCGACAGTCGATACGGCTCCGTTGCCACATCTCTACCCGAATATTCCACACGGGTTTCTGGTAAAATCGAGCGCGCCAGTGAGCGGTGTTACGGTCCGAGGATCTAACGCGCCGGTTCTTGCGGCAAGCCCGCAAGGGTGGAAGCTAGCTGGGCTTAGCTGGTATTGGTGGTTGATCGTGCTTGTGCCAGTGGCTTTGATTGGGCGATGGGGCCTGCGTCGCTTCGGGGATCGGCAAGCGCTAGCAAGTCATAAGGCGTAGCGTATTTCTGCCATCTGCTTGATAGATGTGTGTCAATCTGTTACAATGTACAACTGATTGATTAATAATAAAAGGAATCATAATGTCAAAAGCAGTCGTTAAGATCGGTGGCAAACAATTCGTTGTTGCCGAAAAAGAGACCCTCCTGGTGGACCTCCTCCCGGAAGGCACAAAAGAGCTCACGCTTGATGCACTGTTGGTGATTGATGGCGATAAAACGACTGTCGGAACACCAACTGTAAAAGGTGTGAAGGTAGTTGCTAAGGTTGTTGAAGACCTCGTAAAGGGTGACAAGATCCGCATCATTCGCTACAAAGCGAAAAAGCGCGTTCATAAAGAGAACGGTCACCGCCAAAAATATTCAAAGATTGAAATCAGTTCAATCAAGTAGCTTATAAAAACCTCGCCTCTCGGTGAGGTTTTTTAATGATTTAACCTAGGCGTAGAAACCTCTGGCGTGGTATTATTGTGACAATACATTGCGAGGGGAGAATGGGTGTGCGGATAGCAAAAGTTAAATTGCATCTGAGGCGTGTAGTGGTATCGGGTGCTATTGTAATGGGACTTGTGGCGGCGCCATATCTATCGCTTCTTTCCACTAACCCTGTTGCTGCAGCAGAGCCATGGCAAGCAAGTGGCTGGTCGCAAATTAGCGTAGGCGATGCGCATACCTGTGGACTTACTTCTGAGGCAAAGGCGTATTGTTGGGGGTATGGCACGAGCGGACAGCTAGGTACTGGCGCGTCGACAAACAGCTCATTTCCGGTTGCCGTTAGCACGGCAGGGGTACTTGCCGGTAAAACGATTACAGCAGTAGACGCAGGTACGGATTATTCCTGTGTTCTTACATCGGAAGGCAAAGCGTATTGTTGGGGAACTAATGCAAGTGGGCAGCTGGGTAACAATACAACCCAAACTAGCCTTGTGCCAGTCGCTGTTAGCACGAGCGGTGTTTTGGCGGGCAAGACGCTTACCGCAATTAGTGCAGGGACTTCACATACTTGTGCCGTTGCTACGGATCACCATGCGTATTGTTGGGGCAGAAATATTAATGGTCAATTAGGTGACGGCACAGGAGCAAATAGCCTTGTGCCAGTCGCTGTCGAGACAACCGGAGAACTAACCGGTAAGTCGGTTGTGTCGATCAGTGCTGGTCATACTCATAGCTGTGCTGTAACGACTGACGGGCTAGCATACTGCTGGGGATCTGATTTTAACGGGCAATTGGGAACGGATTTGGGGGGTAGTAGCTTGGTGCCGTTGCCAGTTGATATGACTGGTGTGTTTTCAGGTAAGACTATATCCGTTATAAGCGCTGGTGTGCTACAGACATGTGCCGTCGCATCAGATCATGAAGCCTATTGCTGGGGTGCTAACGCAAAAGGTCAATTAGGTGACGGAACCACTCAAGAAAGATCTCTGCCAGTTGCCGTTAGTACCGCGGGAGTGCTTGCTGGCAAGACATTGACGACAATAAGCACTGGCGCTGCTTGGACGTGTGCAACAGCAACAGATGGCCAAGCCTATTGTTGGGGTGAGAATAGCGTTGGACAGCTAGGTAATGCCACACTTCAGGATAGCTTAGTGCCTGTAGTAGTTGATACAGCTAGCGGATTAGGCGGTAAGACGGTAAGCGCAATTAGCGTGAGCAGCTTTGGGCATACCTGTGTCATTGCCTCTGGTCAAGCATACTGTTGGGGAAAGAATGATGGAGGTAAATTGGGAAATGGTTCAGCAGCCTATAGCACAAAGGCGACAACACCTGTGCCTGTGTTGCCGTTAGTAACGGCGAATATCTCGTCGATTGCATTCGGTGAAACTAACGGGCGCAAGGAGTTGCAGGTAACTGGGACGGAGTTCCCACCGTATCTTGATGCATTGTCGCGATCACTGGTCACGCTCAATGGTGTGCCGCTTCCGTTTTGTGCCGATGGGACAGGTGCGACAGCCCAGCAGCTGATTGATTTTAATGGTGTTGATCCAGCGAATGTGTCGGATATACCAGCTTGTTATTATATTTTTAGCGGCGGACAAGCTGCTATGACGGCCGCGAATGTGAATATTTGGCTACCAGATAACTTTGACATTACCGCTGCCGGTTCAATTGTGGTAGATGATTCGGAAATATATAATTTCAATACGCCAACGACACCCACGCCTACTGATGACGAAGTGCCGCCGGTAGTACTAAATACGCCAGAGACAGTCCTGCCGACGCACATCGACAGACTTCTCCTTACTGCGGCGCCTTTGAACCGGACTGACAATAGTTCAGTCGTTGAGATTGTGTCAAAGTCGGAGGTTTCGGTTGACGATAAACCGATGGTTGGTACACCGGTCATTGCTTCACTTCCTGTGTTTCGAGGTAAGACGACGCCATATAGTACGGTGATTGTGACAGTGCACTCCGACCCTGTAACTTGTACGACAAAGGCGGATGAAAATGGTAATTGGAAATGTGCTCTCGGGACAGCGCTGCCCGCTGGGATTCATATGGTTGATATTGCAGTGACCACGCCAGAGAATGTCACGACGCATCTTGGCCCGTATCCCGTGCGTGTTGTGACGGCTGGGCAGTCGCAGTCGCCCGTGCAAGATATAGCAGTATCTGCATCTGAAACAAAGGTGCCTGGATGGTCGCTTCCGTGGAGCTTGGTTGTTGCCATAATCTCTATTGTTATTGTTACGCTCGTTGTCGCTATCGCTCGCCGAAAACGCCAGCGAGATAATCACTAGGTATATATAAAAACCTCACTATGCGGTGAGGTTTTTATATACGCTCTCTAGGCTGTCACTAGGCAACCCAGTAATCATTCATGAAGAGAAGTATGTTCCACGCAAGGAGGAATACCGAGGTGACTACATAGAATGTTTTTAAGAACGCTGGCTTCGACTCGAAGTAAAGTGATAGTGCAAGGAAAAGCGGCGGCAATGCGATCATGTAGCGATTAAGGCTGTCGAGGCGACCACTTGAGATCGGGATGAGGATGAAAAGAAGGCAGTAGATAAACCACGTCTTGCCAAGATACTTCCAGACGGCCCACAGCATCGCTCCGAGGACGGGAAGATACCAGAGATATGGCGGACGCATGGATGATATGAGGTTGTGGATAATGTTGCCATCAAGCCGGCCCCAGTTTTGCTGGGCAGTGATGAACTCCAAAGGGTTGCCAAATAGTATCCATAGATAGAGCGCGTAGGCAGCAAGGCCCAAGGGAGCCGCAACGACAGGAATGAGCTTTTTCCAGTCCGACCATTTGCGTGCAAAGAGATAGTCGAGCAGGAAAAAGACAGCAAG
>CAMLGO010000029.1 GCA_946479665.1 uncultured Candidatus Saccharibacteria bacterium | reverse complement strand
CGTAGCCGCCAATCAAGAACTTCGTCGTCAATTGTCAGAGCGCCTCCCTCTTCATATCGACTACGCCCCGATGAATCTATGCACCGATAACGCCGCCATGATCGCTACCCTCGGCTACTACTACGCTCAGAAAAACCAGCCAATCGACCCTCGTGACCTCGAGGTGATACCGAGTCTTTCCATGACAAAAACCGCTTGGGCGCATAATAATAAGTTGTAATAATAACTACGGTATACTTAACACATGACACATTTTCTTCAGTCACCTGCGTGGGCACGATTCCAACAGTCACTTGGGCGAAAGATCTTCGCCGACTCGGGTGATGGCTGGGCATACCAAGCCATTCTTGAAACCGGCCGTTTTAATACTCGCCTCTACTGCCCGTACGGCCCACACGCTGAATCAGCCACAGCCCTCGATGCAGCGCTTGCTTCCTTGAAGACTCTCGCCAAAAAACAACGAGTTACCTTTATTCGCATCGAGCCCACCGGGCCAGTTACGGCCACCGAACTGAAAGAACGCGGTCTTTCTCGCGTCACCTACAACCAGCTTCAGCCCGAACACACGCAGACTATCGATTTGTCGACAGACGAAGATGCGATCATCGCAGCTATGAATCAAAATAACCGCAATCTTTACCGCAACTTCACAAAGAAAGGTCTCGAGATGCACGTATCTCGCGACCCTCAGGACGTTCGAATATTTACAGAAATGATGCACGGCGTCGCAGAAAGAAATGGCATCCGGGCTCATAGCGATAGCTATTTCCAGGCACAAGCCAAGGCCCTCTTTCCTGCCGGCGCTGCTCAGCTTTTTTACGTCACTCTTGAAGGCACGCCTATTGCTTCATCAATTGCCTACGACAGCGACACCACCCGTTACTACGCGCACGCCAGTGCCGATGACGCTTACCGAAAATTAAGCGCTGGCACTGCCCTTCTGGCCTATATGATCATCGATGCCAAGCGCCAGGGGCTCAAACGATTTGATCTGTACGGCATCGCACCAACTGACGACCCAGCTCATCGCTGGGCTGGCTTTACGAAGTTTAAGAAATCCTTCGGCGGCACGCCTGTCAGTTATGTCGGCGCCTGGGATCTGCCCGTTTCTCGCCCTGGCTATCTACTGTATCGTTTCTACCAGACACTCTCTCGCCGTCGCTAATATCGCCATATTTCTAGTGGTCGAAATGTGGTATACTAATGGTGAAAACAAACACGTGAAAAAGGGAGTAAAACCATAACGTTTTCACGGGAAAACGCTTAGGTGGTTTTGTGTATTTTTCACGTGAATAATCCCAATCTGAGAACCCAACCGCATGAAATTAGCAAAAACATACGATCCAAACCAATACGAACCGAATATTTATGCCATGTGGGAGACCTCAGGCGCGTTCGAGCCCAAAGGGGAAGGCGAGCCGTACAGTATCGTTATGCCGCCGCCAAATGCCAACGGTAACCTTCATACTGGCCACGCCCTCACCGTCCAACTAGAAGATATTCTTTCGCGCTATCACCGCATGAAAGGGCACGATGTCGCTTACATCCCCGGTGCCGACCATGCCGGTTTTGAAACTTGGGTTGTCTACGAACGAGAACTCGTCAAAAAAGGGCAAAGCCGCTTCGACTTCACCAGGGAACAGCTCTACAGCCAAGTATGGAACTTTGTTGAGCAACAGCGCGGCAACATGGAGCTACAACTACGCGCCCTCGGCGTCAGTGCCAGTTGGAAAGATCTTGTTTTTACTCTTGATGAGAAGGTTATTAAAACTGTCTATGGCACGTTCAAGCGCTTATGGGATGAGGGCCTTATTTACAGAGGTGAACGCATCGTCAACTACAGCACGAAGTACCAAACCAGCTACGCCGACATCGAAGTTGACCACAAGCTTGAGAAGGGGACTCTATGGAATATTGCGTACCCGCTGCTTGATAAAATCGGTGAAATCGTTGTCGCAACCACTCGACCAGAAACCATGCTTGGCGACGTCGCCATTGCAGTACATCCAGATGATGAGCGCTACAAAGACCTTATCGGTACACGTGTACAGCTGCCGCTCACCGATCGAGAGATTACGATTATCGCCGACGATTATGTCGATATGAACTTCGGTACCGGTGCAGTCAAAATCACACCAGCGCACGATCCGAACGACTTTGAAATGGGGCAGCGCCACAACCTCGAACGTATTCAAGTGATCGACTTTGATGGCCGTATGATCAATGTCCCATCTCAGTTTATTGGTCTAGATGTTATGACCGCTCGTAAGCGAGTACTAGCGTCACTTGAAGCCGCCGAACTGCGCCGCGGCGAGAAAACCATCGAACATACCGTCGGGTATGACTACAAAAGCGGGGAACCAATCCAACCTCTTATTAAAGACCAATGGTTCTTGAACGTTCGGCCACTCGCCGATCGAGCTAAACAAGCAATTTTAAACGGTGATATTACGTTTAGCCCAGCGAGCAAGAAACAAGCTCTTATCCAGTACTACGACAACCTTCGCGACTGGAATCTTAGTCGTCAAATCCCATGGGGAATCCCAATTCCTGCTTTCCAAAACGTCAATAACCCCGACGATTGGATCTTTGACGACCGTGTTGACGACGAATATATTGATGTAAATGGAACAACATATAGACGCGAAGAAGACACATTCGATACTTGGTTTAGCAGTGGTCAATGGCCATTTGTTACCACCGATTATCTCGATGCAGGCAAGCTTGCACGCTTTTACCCGACAAGCGTTCTTGAGACTGGGGTAGATATCCTCTATCCATGGATCTCTCGCATGATCATGCTCGGCCTATACGCCACCGACCAAGTACCGTTTCGCCACGTTTACCTACACGGCCTTATTCTCGATGAACATGGCCAGAAAATGAGCAAGAGCAAGGGCAATGTCGTTAATCCAATGGATATTGTAGCCTCGCATGGCTCAGATGCACTTCGTCTTGGCATTGTCGCGAGTCGTAGCGCAGGGCAGAACCAAGCATTCTCAACCAGTAATGTCGTTGCTGGACGTAACTTCTGCAACAAACTCTGGAACATCGCCCGCTTCATCGAAGATAAACTCGGCGATAACTACAAGCCGACTACGCCGGTACCAACAACCCTTGCCGACCACTGGATTATCCGCGAACTAGACGCTGCCGCTGCCGATATTGATACGCAACTTGCTAATTATCGCTTTGCTGAAGCGAGCGATAGCGTCTATCACGCCATCTGGGACAACGTCGCCGACTGGTACGTCGAAGCAAGCAAGAAGCAAGACAACCTCGACATGCTCGCCTGGGTACTCGACACCAGCCTCAAGTTGGCTCATCCATTCGCACCATTCGTCACTGAAACAATCTGGCAAACACTTAGCTGGCACAACGACCTTCTTATCACGAGCCGCTGGCCGGAAGCAAAAGAATACGACGATATTGCTAGCGCCGAATTCGAACAGCTCCAGAAACTCGTTGTTGAAGCCCGCTACGTCACCGCCGAGCTACCTGGCAACACTAAATATGCACTCCTCTATCAACAAGATACGTTGATTTCAGACAATGTCGAGCTCATCCAACACCTCGCCCGCCTCAAAGAGGTGAGGGAAGCCGATCAACCGCGTGGCTTGCGCCTTGCAGCCAGCAACCGCGAAGCCTGGCTCGATGTCGACGAGGAAACACTCTACGAACACCAATCGAACCTTGAGCTCCGCCTAGCCGAGAACCGCGCCTTTATCGCCAATCTTGAAGGCCGTCTCTCAAATGAGAGCTACGTCGCCAAGGCGCCAGCTGCATTGGTTGAGGAATCTCGCCAACAGCTCGAAAGCAAAAAGGCACTCATTGAGCGCCTTGAGCACGAACTTGAAGTCCTACAGTAGACTGCTTAAATAAGAGGCGTATTATAGTTATCAAACGAATGATAACCACGCGGCGCATTCTTTTGCATCAAGTGTTTTTTGTCCTCGGTTGTTCGAGGTTGAACGCGTGGGTTTTGCGTCTTCATATCACGCACCGCCTGCGACAACGAGCCACGCTCGGTGTGAGTATGCGCATCACCGATCAGCTTCACGCTGCGATCAGCCGGATCAAGGCTAGCCGATAACGCTGGGGCAAGCGTAGCAGCTTTATCAATCTTCGTATCATGGAGAAGTACGCCAGTGGCAGTACTGAGACTCAGCGCGATAGAAAATGGAGTGAGGAGTGTTGATAATGGAAACATATTTTTGCGTATTTGTTTTTAGTTAGTAAACTAATAGCAAATATAGCATAAGCTTTGTATATTGTCAACTCTATGTCAAAATCTATTCGTGATGGTAAGGGTTGCCTGCGGCAATCTCCTGCGCGCGGTACAGCTGTTCGGCAAGCAGCAATCGAACCAACTGATGCGGGAAAACGAGGAGCGACAGCGACCACACAAAATCGGCTCGCCTATGCACCGTTTCATCAACTCCATACGCTCCGCCAATAATAAGCACTACTGTCCGCGAGCTATGAAGCGGGGACACCAAAAGAGATGCGAGAGCAGGGGAATCGACAATCTTACCCTTCTCGTCCAGGAGCACAACAAAATCATCATCCTTGAGTCGCGATAGTATACGCTCAGACTCGTCCTGGCGCGCGCTAAGGCCTTCGCGGGCCGAATGAGGTAAATAGACCCATTCAAGCATAAACGGTTTTCTGAGACGCTTCTCATAACGCTCGATACCATCAACCACCCAAGCCTCATGTTTTTTGCCAACGGCAATAACACGGAGGGGCATTTAAAAGCTCAATTTCTGTGCCATATCGGCTAGCGCGGCATGATCCGGTTCAGCTGCCATATCCTGCGGCTTCTTCAGCTCTTCACCGTGGTAAATAGGCACGAGATGTACATGCACGTGCGGCACGCCAAACCCTTCCACAACGACACCGACTCGTGGCGACCCTAGTGTTGTTTTAATATGAGAACCGAGTTTTTTTATAGTCTGCCAGAGGTATGCATACTCATCGTCCGAAAGCTCCCAAAGATGATCAACCTGTATTTTCGGCACGACCAGCGTATGACCCGGGTTCTGTGGATGAAGATCAAGAAAGGCAATTACCCGGTCATCTTCATAAACTTTATGACACGGTATGTCGCCGTTGATAATTTTCGTAAAAATAGAATCTTCCATGGCTCTATTATAACGCTAGGAAATAAGCGAAAAACGAATTCGTGCGTTTTTCCGAATGACGACGCGGTATATTCGTATAACCATACGAATATACGTGAATGTCCAGATTGGTTATACTAGAGATATGAAACCATCATTCCTCGCCATCCGCTCAATCGGCACCGAATTCGCCAACCGGCTATTCTATCCGGTAGCAATTACCGGTGCAGTAGTTGCCGCAGTACTCGTTATTGTCGCCCTTTGGCTCACGACCCTTAGCTCATGGTGGTGGCTGCTATTTGTCCCTATCGTTATAGCAATCTGTGTCGGGCTCGCTATTTTTATCATCATAAAGCTTATTATCCGCTCGATCACGCCAGCTCAAACCAAGCAACAAAAGCAATCCGCCAAACAATTTGTCGATAAATTACAACTTGTTGCCGAAGCCACTCAAACACCGAAATTTATTCTGCTTTTTCGAGTCGTGCGAGATATCGCCGCCCCGCGAGAAAGCGGCTTTATTGGCAATCTCGCCACCACTACAAGCTCCTTGAAGGGCGACTTCATAGAGCTGAGAAATACATTTAAAGATTAGTCAGACGGGCGATCGGTTGAATAACCCGAACTCCAATAGCCCCATCCTTCAGTCGGGGAACCGTACCATGAGCGAGGAATATTCCGCTCTGATTGAGGGAGACCGCCCGCTGCCGTCGCTCGATATCGAATCAATGAATAATCAGTGCCATTAGAAAGATAGAGATACGAATCATTCGATGGCAGACTCGTGTCCATTTGAGGAATGACCGAAATGTATTTCGGCGACAAGCCTGGTATGAAACTGTCGCCAGTTACTTGATCCCAGCCAAACCAAGCACCGCCCGTTGTTGGATATTTGCCGGCATTATCGGCTTTGTATAGCAGAAGCGCCGAACGAATATTTTTTAAGTCTAGCTGCTCGTCAGAAAAGCGCGCCCGATCCTGGATACCGTTGTAGGCTACGATTGTAATTGCAGCCAGAATTCCAATAACAACAATAACAACAAGTAGTTCTACGATCGTAAAGCCACGTTGGGTATCTGGTGTATGTGACCGAGAGTGCATCATATATCGGTGATTATGAAGCATGAGCAAGATGGGGTCAAGGCGGCACATTTCAGCGCAAATAAAATACAGCCCCGAAAGACTGTACTTTATGTGGCGGAGAGGAAGAGATTCGAACTCTCGGTGAGTTTTACCCCACACCGCTTTTCGAGAGCGGCACCTTCAACCACTCGGACACCTCTCCAAACCTTGGTTTAGTATAGCAAATATCGATCATTTTTCGAGAAGTAACTCATAGGCAAGTGTTCGGTTGTTTGATAGAATACAGGCAATGACAACACAAACGCCACCTCCATTCGTTCCCCACCAACCACAAGCATCCGTGCAGATAGTGACACCGGGCCACTCAAATGGTTTTGCTATCACATCCCTGGTACTTGGTATCGTTTCACTTATTGGATTTGGACTCTTCACAGGCATACCGGCGATTATTTTTGGCGGTATCGCACTCAAACGCCGCTATCCGGGGCACGGCATGAGCTTGGCAGGTGTTATTACCGGGTCGATCGGCACGCTCTTATCGATTCTTTTTATTGGTTTTATCATCATGATGTATGCCATCGGCAGCAACTCAAGCTACTACAATCAGCGATATGACGGACATAGCAATTACCGCTACGAGTCGGAAAATCCCCGAACATAAAAAGCTAGCACGATATGCACCATAGAAAAAAGACGAGCAAAAACTCGTCTTTTTTCTATGGTGAACCCGGCACGATTCGAACGTGCGACCTTTGGCTCCGCAAGCCAACGCTCTATCCAGCTGAGCTACGGGTCCGTACTGCATGGTCACACAAATTGCATGGCCATGCTTTTCGTGTAACTAGAAGGTGCTTTGTCTCTTTTTCAAGTGACGAACATCGGCTATTGTATCACGTATGACAGAGGAGAGGCAAGGTTAAAGTCGTAATTTGCGTACAACTTTGTCGATAATATCGAGGTGAAGCTCCTGCATCGGCAGTCTTGCGCCCAAAAAATCAACGATCTGCTCACCGAGTACTTCTGGAAAGTAAACAGTTACTCCGGGGAGAAAACGCTTCACTGGTATGAGCATGATCGAGAACTCGGCGCCGTCATGAATCACGCCAAACGACTTAAATTCAGAGAGATCATATAGACGATCACCAACGTAGAGACCCTTAGCGCTCAAGGTATATGTAAGTTCTCGAGGCGGACGGCGAGAATATACCACGACAGCTACCGCCATGACAGCGATCAAGACAGCAAATGTCCATGCCTGCATAAGAAGGATGGCAAGTGCCATCAATCCAAGCACGACGACGCCAAAGCTAACAAACCACAGCGCATTTTTCTCCTGATGGATATATTCGCTTGCTTGCCAGCGAATCGGCTCAGCCGGAAGAGGGGCGGCTGGATCAGTCGCCAGTTCAATACGCTCACCGTCAGCATCCTGGGGGTCGGGTGTCAACGTTACGATTGGACCTTGCTGCTGCAGCGGGTCAACTGGTGGATTCGGGGCTGTCTCCGGTGTGTCATTTTGATTTGGCTGCCAATATGGCTCGTTTGGTTGCATAAAAATAGTATAGCATGAGCGAAATATAGAGAAAGAGTAATTGGAGGGGAGATCTATCCGGTTCGCCAAATAAAATAGCACTGCAGCCGCAGTGCTATTTTATTTGGCGGAGGAGGGGAGATTCGAACTCCCGCTCCAGGTCTCCCCAGACTAACGATTTAGCAAACCGTCCCCTTAAGCCACTTGGGTACCCCTCCGTATAGGCTTCTGTCGTCAAAGTAGTACTTCTCCAACTCGAACAATTGTAGCATAAGACAGGGGCCAAGAGTAGACTTTTAGCCCTAAATTGCTATAATTATATATATATTATCTAATGCGAAAGGCTTATCCGTGAAGAAATTTATTACACCTATCATCCTCGCCGGCACGGCTCTCGCATTATTCATTGCGACACCAAGCTATGCCGTCGACTACAATATCCAATCGGGCGCCAATACCGCTCGCGGCACAAACCAGCCCGTAGAGCTGTTTGGCAATGGTGGCATTTTCACCACCATTGTAAACATCATGCTCTTCATCATTGGCGCACTCAGCGTAATCATGCTGATCATCGGCGGCATCCGCTATACCGTTTCCGGCGGTAACGCCAGTGCGATTACAGCGGCAAAAAATACGATTATGTACGCGATTGTCGGTATTATTGTTGCAGTTTTAGCCTACGCAATCGTCAATTTTGTTCTAACGACGCTCGTAGGCGGCGGCAGCAGTGGCGGCACAAACGTCTAATTCAGTCTGGCCAAGAAAAAAGACGATCAAATGATCGTCTTTTTTCTTGGCGGAGAGGGAGAGATTCGAACTCTCGGTACCATTGCTGGCACGACGGTTTTCAAGACCGTTCCCTTAAACCACTCGG
>CAMLGO010000028.1 GCA_946479665.1 uncultured Candidatus Saccharibacteria bacterium | reverse complement strand
CAAAATCAATCACGGTTCCAATGCTGCCATTGGCATAGCGACTGTCTGTTGCGTTTTTAACCGCCATCAGCAGAGCGCCTTTTTTGAGTCGAAGCGTGGCCGGCGCTAGCACTGATCGTTGTAAGTTTTCCACGTAATTCTCGCCACCAGTTGTTACTTGTGTATAAAAAAGTTCGTCACCAGGCAACTCATCGAGTTTTACTTCATTAAGTCGATCGACATCAATGTTAACCGTGTGAAGTTCGGTGAGAACAGTGTCAGTTGGTGGCTCGGCATCAACTCGCTCAAGTAGCTTCTCAGCATGATGGCGGCGGATATCACCGGCACGCAGCGCATTGAGAATATCAAGTAAATGTTCGTCATCCTGACGGTGCTGCTCTTCTAGATAGCAGATCGTCGGATCGAGTTCCTCCCAGGCCTTCGAATGAACCACAAAACCACCCGCCCGGCTATCGCCGCGATTGATCGGCGGAAGCTGGAAAAAATCACCACTCATGATGAGCTGAATGCCACCGAATGGCGTATCCGGCTTCTTGCGCACTAGCCGACAAGCCTCATCTACCATATCAAGGCGAAAATCGTGCAGCATCGAAATCTCATCAATAATCAGCACATCGGTTTTTTCAATAATTTCACGGCGACCTTTCGCTACATGGTCGGCAAAGCGCTGTGGTAATTCATCCGACACACCTATGCCTGCCCAGCTATGAATAGTTGTGCCGCCAAGATGCGTGGCCGCGAGGCCGGTTGTTGCCGTGACAGACACATGCTTGCCGCCGGCTTTTGCGAGCTTGATAAATTGATTCAACACAAAAGTCTTGCCCGCCCCGGCCGGACCGGTCAAAAGCACGCTTTCTCCCGAAAGCATAATCTCTAGTGCTAACCCCTGATTCATTCCTTCTATTATACCTCATAAAAAGGAAAGAGCCTGCCTCGAAAGTACAGACTCTTTTGCATGGTTTCATGCCCTAGCCGCGCGGTGGCTCGCCTTCCGCATCATCAAGCAGCTTCTTGCTCTTGATCTCATAGCGCTTACCGGTAATCTCGCTCGTAATGTAATCTTCATTAATCAAGTTAACGAACGTATCAAGATCGTTGCCGTCCATGATGATAATCGCACCGGCATCATCGGTCATCAGCTCAAGTTGCATCGTGTCGGCGTATTCGATAGCCTGCTCCTGAGTAACCGTACCGATCTCCATCTTCTGCAACTTCGTAACGATCTTTTTTCGATCACGCACGAGCGTTTGAAGATCAAGACCGTCAGGAAAACTCAGCTTGAACAGCTTCTCAATTTCAGCCACTTTCTCATCGGCGAGCGCCTGCTTTTTGTAATCGTAATTAAACAATTTCTCAAACTTTGGCTGATTGAAAATGAAAATATCTTTATCAATGATTAACACTTGATTGTCTGGTGGAATTTTCAGTCCAACATCAGCCTGAAAGGCACCAAACTTACCTTCGCGGAACTCCCATGCAGTCGTACCCTTGAGTACTTGTGATTGTGGTACTTGCTTGATTGCATAGAAAGCTTTCTTTGGGTCATCCTTGTGCGTGAAGCGAGCAATAATACCCTTGATGCGTTTGAACTCATGCTCTTCTTCGCTAAATTCCACAATGTCATGACGCGCATGTTCAATTAGATGAATGAGCGTCTCGGCACGGCCAACTTTTTCAAGATCGGTGCGAAGGAGCGTATTCTCTTCCCCGTCTGACAACTCGAAGTCGCGAACTGACAAACCAGTCCCTGCACCGAGGTTTACAAAATTAATCAGATCATACAGAAACAGCGGTTTAATCTGCACATTAAGCTCAGTGGCAAAATGCGTGCTGTATGGCGTGTAGTTCTTATTAAACAAAAAGAATTCAACGTCGAGTTCTTTTTTCACTCCGTCAGTATTATTTGCCCACAGAAAAATATCTGTCGTATCGCGCGTTTCTGATTCCATATTCTAACTTTCTTTTATTTTCAACTCACACTATAGTACCCTACTAACCGTAAGTACGAATAGACGTAAATTATTCAACAGTACGTAAAGCGTGAGGATTCTCGGCGTAATAGAGTACTGTCGCCAGACCGCCCAGAAGTGCATCCCGATGTCGAGGTGTCCATAATGCATCAGAGTCAAATGTAATATCCGTCGCGTCTTCATAGCTGCGATGTCCAATAATCGCAGCCTGCTCGGGATGAAAGAACAACGGAACGTGATTAACCATCACCTGCATGTCACCAGATGGTACGGTCGTGTCTACCTCTCCCATTGTTCGCGAAGCGATAGCCTCGAGCAACAGCCTCTCATCATCCGACAATACCGTATAATTTTCAAATGCACGGCCCGCAAGTGATGCATAGATCTTTTCGGGCCCTACTTTCACCGATAGGCTGTCCGCCCTACCGCCTCGCCATTCCTTGTAGCGAATTCGACTATCTCGCTCCAGCTGGCGAGATAGTTCTAAGATCTGCGTAACGTATTGATTGTGTTCAGTATATCGATCATGACCCGAGGGGCCAGGCTCGGTATCGGATTCCGATGCCGAGCTTTGTTGGTCACTTATCATCTCGCTAATACGCATGTAATAAATATATTTTATATTTTTTCTACGATATGTCAATGCTAGCCGGAATGTTCACTACCGCTCCCAGTCAAACCCATGACCAAAATGACCGTACCTCGCAGTATGTTCATAGATCGGTCGGCGCAAGTCCAGTGACGCAATAATGCCATTTGGAGTGAGGTCGTAACCCGTGATCACTTCCGATACACCGTCGATCACTACTGTCTGCTCAAGTGGCTCTGCGATGCCAATCGCATAGGCAATGCGCACAGACACCTCTTGGGCACCTCTCTTCTTAAGATAATCGACCGCAACCTGCCGCGCAGCATAGGCCGCACTGCGATCAACCTTGCTCGGATCCTTACCGCTGAATGCTCCGCCGCCAACTGCAATACGCGGACCATAGTTGTCGACCGCAAGCTTACGCCCTGTCAGTCCTGCATCAGCATCGTAGCCGCCCACTTGCCAGTCGCCACTTGGATTCACATGAATACGAGTCCTCTCATCAAGCTCAAAGTCAGCCAACCACACATCAACCGCCTGTCGGAGCTTCACTGTTGGCGCATGCTGAAAACTTGCCACCACACCGGCGATTTTGTCACCGTGCAGCGTGATTTGCGTCTTACCATCAAATGGCCAAATTTCATATAAATATTGATTTAAGGATCGCGACAATACTACTTCGCGCGGCAGTAGCTCTGGCGTCTCACTCGTCGCATAACCAGTAATGATCCCCTGGTCACCCGCCCCGCCCATATCAACTCCTTGGGCAATTTCATGACTCTGGGCGGCAATATTCTCGATCAGTTCTATATCTCCCGCTAGGCGCAGTACGATTGCCGGCACGTCGACCCGCCTCGCTCGTGACGTCACCTCGCCGGTGACATATAGCTTTCCGTGACCACCAGCTACGTCCACCGCTACCCGAGCAAATGGATCCTCCGCCAGATGCGCATCCAAGATTGCATCCGATATTTGATCGGCAATTTTATCCGGATGTTTTGGCGACACACTTTCGGCCGTTCGATAATTGATTTGTACAGACATGAAAAACTCCTCTCTATCTGCCCTGTCGAAACATTAAGAAAGGAGTTTTTCTTTTGAATAAAAGATGTACTCATATATCTTTCCTGATGTTCTCAGGCTGGAATTGGCACCTTATATTTCTACAGGTTGCCGGCGAGTCATCGGGCCAGTCCCTCATCGCGCTCTTGATATTTAGTTTGTTACTCACCCATCGTACCACATACAGCAGGCCACAGCCAAACTAATCACGAGGCCATTGATCTTTGATTCTTATCATTATATAGTCGGGCTACATGCATCTGTCACCTATTCAAAACCATATCATCTCTCGGCTAAAGAATGCCGACGCTTTGCGCTATAGCGATATGCGGCCAGATGAAACACCAAATGATCTATACAATTATCACCTCAAGTTTCTCATAGCCAAAAAACTTGTCGAAAAATCATCAACCGGCTACAGCCTGACAGAGAATGGCCGACGCCATGTGGCCGATATTCATCACACGAGCGACACATCCAATAGATTATTTAAAATGAATGTCATTACAATCGTGTCACGCAATACAGGCGGCACGATCGAGATCCTGAACCAAGTCCGGCAGAGTCAGCCATCATACGGAAAAATTGGCGTTATGGGTGGCACGGCCATAAAGGGCGAGCCAATTCTGGATGCAGCTGCGCGAAAGCTCCATGACGAAACCGGCCTCACCGCCTCGTTCCGCCTACTTGGACACGAGCGGCGCATGATGTATCGACGAAATGAGTTATTTTCGGACGTGCTATTCCCTATTTGCTATGCCGACGCTTACGACGGTACGCTCACGGACACCGACTTTGGACAGAACTTCTGGACGCCGATCGAACAAGCTCTTGAGAACGAAGCAGATCCGCATGATTCAATTGCAAGTGTTACGACAGTCCTCCAAGCTCTTCAAAACAACACCATCGATACATTACCGCTATTCTATATCGAAACAACACAACAAAACGATACTCTATAACCTTCTGATGATTCTAGCAAGTGAGGAAAGCCTCACTTTTTTCATAGGTCAGACCAGCGTACACTATCACCCATAACAGGAGATTTTATGAGTGAAGCAATAAAAAAGTTACAAGAAGATGGTGTAGCGATGATGACATACAACACAACTCTTCGCCATCACGTTGAAGAAACAGCAGCCCTATGGCAGGAGTTCTGCGCCCTGCCACAGGCGGAGAAGGATCTGTTTAAAACATCTGATACTTCCGCTGGAAACGGATATGAATTCAAGGACGGTATTGGAGATCATGCTGATCGAAAGGAAAATTTCGACATACTCCTCACTGGCAACAATCAACTTGCCCGTAAAGATACATCACCCGTTGGAGTAGCGTTTGTGCGACACGCCCTGCAACTCACTCGCAATATCCTACCCCTCGTGACGTCCTTTGGTGAACAAGTTGAGGCAACGTACGATATTGAGGGATTCGCCGAAACCGTAAAACGCAGCAGCAGCTCGATATTCGTCCGCTATCTTCATTACTTTGGTAATCGCAACCAAGGAGAACTAATCGCAGAACCTCACACCGATCAAAGCGGCTTTACTTTTCACTTATTCGAAACTGATCACGGCTGCGAACGACTTGATTACGCAACTCGCCAATGGCAAGATATGCCTGTCGAAGCCGGCAAAGCCGCTGTTTTCCCAGCCATGCAGCTACAACTCGCGGCACATGGCGAGCTACGAGCATTACCGCATCGCGTGATCGCCACAGATTCAACCAAAGATATTGGAAGATATGCCGTCGTCTGCTTCGTGCGGCTCGTCGACACACCGGTGTACGACAAAGAGCGCCACGGTCGTCTCCAGGAAAAAACGCCAGGCTTTAACTACGATATGACGCCTGATGATTTCGCAGAACTATTTAAAAACGGAGTGGCGTCATAACCTTACGATAAAAAACCGGGCGGCCTGCCATGCTTCGCTCTTCACTATAGGCGTAGCCGTGAGCGCAAAATAGATGAATATCACTAAGTGAATCGACCCGTTGATCGATTACCCAGCGCCCCATCACGCCACGCATCATTTTGTTATAAATTGCCACCTGCGCCTCTGTCCCGTCCGGCTTTCTGTCGATGAACGCCGGAGTCACCACGCTGGTGTCCGAATGAAGATATGGGGTAATCGTTCGAGCATATTCTTGCGATGACAACATTAAAACTTCGTGGCCGGCATGTTGCTCGACATATCGACCAAGTTTATCTGCCCAGAATTGATATAAATTATTCGTCTCATCAATAGCTAGTTTTGCCTTCATCTCTAATCGATATGGCGAGATGAGGTCGAAGGGCCGAACCAAGCCGTAAAGCCCGCTCGGCACAAGTACATGAGCTTGGGCAAAGAGCGCATCGGATTCGGTCAGTGTCGCCGCCTGAACTCCCTTAAACACGTCACCATCATATGCCCAGAAAGCCGGTTTTACTATTTTCTCTTGGTACATAACATGTACCTTTTGCGCCAAATCATCACTAATCGACATAAGCTTTCGTAGCGCAGTATGATCGTAGATAGAAATATGCGAGCGGAGCCGGGCGGCCTCCATATGGAACTCGGGCACGGTCGCCGCAACATAGCTCGGTACTCTAGAGACAAAATCCATCGTCTTTGACGGTGTTAAGATCGTCAACATATTGCTCGTCTACTCGCCAACAACCACGGCTAGTGCCAGCTTCTTGTTCATAAGTACGTCATACCCATCAGTCACTTCGTCCTCCGGTTGGATACCCAACCGAACCAACACCTGCCACAACTCTGCCGCCACTACCTCATAGTCTACGTTATCGTCGGTAAGCTTCTCGACTTCAATAAAACTGCCTAGCCCATCAACGGTATCGATACATATCTCAATATCGCCCATGTGTGCTTTTTGACGTGTTTTTGTCAGGTCGGAATATGGTAAAAAAGCCAGTTGACCAATAATTGCCTCAAGCTCCACCGGGTCAGCAATCTCAGTTTCATGCTCGATACTATCCAGTTGATTCGTGACTGATCGCTTCAGGGTAAAAACATGCCTTGTCGCCCCCTGCTTTGTCTCGGATCGAATCCGCAACCATGGCGCCGTATTGTCTCCGCCGCCATCAACGCCAACCTGTCCATAGACACGATCATGTTGCGTCACCGGTTCACCGACAGCAATATTCTGCGCTTGAAGTACATCGATAATCGATTGGACTGACGTAATTGCCGCCTTGATTTCTATTTCTCGCATATATTTCCCCAATTAGATGATCCGCTGAGCCGGCCCAGTCTTAAAATGAACTTCGTCAAATAACACCAAGCTGCTCGGTGTTAGTTTATATAACTGATGCTGATTTTTTCCTTCGATAAATCGCTGATGGAATTCTTTACCAGCGCCATCGTATTTCTTTATGTAACCAGCGAGGATTTTTTCAACGACAGCCGTATCATCGACAACCGTCACCGACCCTTCAGCCTGAATGCCGATAACTGGCAAATCTTGCTTAATTGCAATCGCAACCGCTACTCGTGGATTATCTGCAACTTCTTCGCTATGACGACGCCCCGGAAGACTCAGCCAATAGATATTCCGCTCTCTGTCCGCCACAAAATAAACAGTCGATATCCACGGCACGTTCTCGCGGCTTGTTGCAAGCTGCATAACAGTACCGAGCGCCAAAAATTCATCGGTGTATTCCTCGGCAGATTTTGGCGCCTGCGCTTCAACAAGCACTGGGCCGATCTCGCCACGCTCACGTGCCTTGTTCGCCCATTCGTCAGCCAGCTCATTGCCAATATCACCTTCGTGGCCGCGCACCCAGGTAAGTGTGGCGTTCGATGCTTGATAGATCGGGTAAACTTCTTGAACGATGTCCAGATTCTTAATTTCACCACCCTTTTTCTTCCAGCCCTTCGCTTCCCAGCCAGGTGCCCATTTCGTGATGACATTGATCCAGAATTCGCTATCGGTAAAAATTTCACAATGTTCACCTTTGGCATCTTTAAGAGCTGCCAAGATCGCTTTACCCTCCATGCGAATATTTGTCGTACTACCCTCTTCACTACCAAGTAAATGTGGCCTTAAGTCCTTAATAACCGCAAACCCACCAGGACCGGGGTTAGGACTTGCGCTGCCATCAGTGTAATACGTAATCATTGTTTAATTGTAACAGATAGCGAGTGCTACATTGTGCCGCCGCCAACATTCAAAATGTTGCCGTCCGGATCTTTGAACCAGGCCGATTTATACTGTCCCATCGAATGAATATCACCTTCCCGTGTCATTCCCGGCAACTCATAGTGTTCAAAAGTAATACCTTTTGCTTTTAAATCATCGACCACCGCCTCGACATCATCTACCTCCCACGAAGCACAGGTTGCCTCGTTAGTACCGGCTACCCGTGACTGATACACAAAAAGCTTACCCGCACCACTCTTGTAGGTAACTCCTCCCGGGTTATCATCCACCATAGTGAGCCCGAGCGTTCCTCCATAGAATTCTTTTGCCGACGAAATATCCGAGACGGCAATTGTTGCTACAACCGTTCCTTCGTTAAACATAGACACCTCCTTTATTAGGCTGCTATCTCTATTATACGCCCATTTTGTCAACAAAAAGACCCCTTCGCCTCTCGACTACAGGGGTCATCGATATCGTAGATGCGGTCCTATATAGGAAGTAAGCCGATGATAAGTGCCATCACTACGATTGTCACAAGTTCATGGCCGGCTGTTAGTAGTGTCAATTTCTTACGTCGGCCCTCGAAGGTATCATGCACGAATAGACGCGCAGCCGTAAAGCCTAGCCATAGCCAGAAAGCGGTCGTCAGTGCATCTTGCAGAAAGGAATTATTAAAGAAATGGTGACTCAAAAATGTCACGTGCGCCAAAACATACGCAGTCACAAATGAGGCGATGAATGTTCCGCCGTACATCATGGTCATCTGCATATTCGACACCTTGCTGTCTGGCTTCACCTTAGCAAGCCTCATCCAAACCTTACCAAACACTCCCGTTGAGTACCAAATTGCCCCGACTGCCATGCTAGCCGCCGCGGCCGCGAGCACGGCCCAGTAATTAATGACTACATCCATATCGCCTCCTCGTTAATCGTACCTACAGTATGCGCTCAACTTTATGGCCGTGCAATAGCGTCTTTTCGACCTCTAGACGTCATGAATGACACGCTCGGGATGCAGTTCCTCGACCGTATATACGCCATTCGATACCAGATTATATTCAATCATAAAATGAGCGGCGAAATAGTCGCCATTCTCAACAATTTTATAGTAAAGAATAGCCTCGTGGTAAGATTCATTCACAGGAACCGGCCCCTTATACAGCGTCAGTTCGTGTGCCTGCCCAGGTTTCAAAAACCTATCAAGTTCA
>CAMLGO010000027.1 GCA_946479665.1 uncultured Candidatus Saccharibacteria bacterium | reverse complement strand
CTTCCGATCTCAGTCGCTCAGCTTGTCGCCCGCCTCGCACGACCAAAACCCGGTGACCGCATTGCGGACCCTGCGACCGGATCGGGTGGCCTCTTGCTACTCGCTGGTGAGGAAGTCAAAAAGCAGGGCAGTGACAACTTTGCGCTCTACGGCCAAGAGGCAACCGGCAGTACCTACCAACTAGCTCGCATGAACATGTTCCTCCACGGCATGGATACAGCACATCTGGAGTGGGGTGACACACTTAACAATCCACTACTCGTCGAAAACGACGGTCTTATGAAGTTCGACGTATGTGTTGCCAACCCGCCATTTAGCCTTAAAAAATGGGGTGCCGAAAACGCCGATGCTGATCCTTACAGGCGATTTTGGCGCGGCATTCCGCCAAAAGACAAGGGCGACTACGCGTTTATCACCCACATGGTTGAAACCCTCAAACCACAAACCGGCCGCATGGCAGTTATTGTGCCACACGGCGTCCTGTTTCGCGGTGGCGCCGAGGGTAAAATTCGCCAGCAACTCATCGATGAAAACATCATCGATGCCGTTATTGGCCTTGCACCCGGGCTCTTTCAAACAACAGGCATCCCCGTCGCTATTTTGGTCATCGACCGCGCACGCGAAAAGGGTGGTGTACGCCACAACGAAAAGAATATTTTATTCATCGAGGCTTCTAAGCAGTTTAAGCTAGGCAAGGCACAAAATACTCTCACCGAAGAAAATGCCAATAAAATCTTTGACGCGTTCACCGCACGAAAAGACGTTGAAAAGTTTGCCCACGTAGCAACGCCGGCCGAAATAAAAGAGAACGACTACAACCTCAACATCACGCGCTACGTCGACACTTTCGAGGAAGAAGAGGAGGTCGACATCTCCGCTACTATAAAGGCCATCGAAGAGCTCAACCCACAGCTCGAAAAACTAGAGCAGCAAATGAAGCATTACCTCAAGGAGCTGGGGATTAAATAACATGAAAAACAAGCAGGCAAACTACGCATTTATCGATAGTCAAAACCTTCATCTTGGCGTACATCAGCTTGGATGGGATTTGGACTACAAGAAGTTTCGCCTGTACCTTAAGAATAAATATAACGTCACCGAAGCGTATCTGTTTATTGGCAAGACCGACGGCAACCAAGACCTTTACACAGCGCTGCAACAGGCGGGCTATACGCTTGTATTCAAGCCAACCGTCGCTTACTACGAAAACGGCAAAAAGACCATGAAGGGCAACGTAGATGCCGAACTTGTGTTGTATGCGTCCGCCAAGTTATATGATGACTACGATAAAGCCATTATCGTCAGCGGCGACGGCGACTTTTACTGTCTTGCAGAATACCTAGATGAATCCGGCAAGCTACTGCGCATTATTACACCAAACCGTCGCTATTCCAAGCTGCTGAGTGGCTACCGCCATTACATTACCAGCCTGGAACCACTACAAAGTAAGCTCGAATACCACAAAAACAAGAAACCGGCTCGTGCGGTCGGTCGAAACCTTAGGCAGAGCCGGCAATCGTCTCGGAATGTGCGGTCGGTCGAAACCTTAGGCAAGCCAAGACATGGTGATTCATCTACAAATTTAGCAGAAAATGGCCAAAAAAGCAATACCAATTCATCCACACAGCACGACGGCAACGAGAACAGAGTATGAGGATAATCGAACGCATTGAGATTCACCGCTTCCGCTCAATAGGAGACGAGAGTATCCTCACTTCGGACATTAACGTCTATTCTGGTGTTAATAATTCCGGTAAATCAAACATCCTACGAGCTCTTAATCTTTTCTTCAATCAAGAGACGAGTTATGACAGTCCTTTTAACTTCGAAAGAGATTACAATAAAGCTTACACTGGACAAGCGGGTGGAGCGCGGGAGATCCGGATTACTATTCATTTTAGCTCGCGAGGTAATGGTGCCCTTAGTGAGCCGTTCAGTATATCGCGATCATTTCGATTAGGACAAGTCGGTGTCGTAACCGAGTACCGATCAACAAATCCAGACATACAGAGGCTTATCGAAGTAGACAACGGCAATGTTAAACGACAGTTCACCCAGTTCTTAAACTCTATCAAATATTTCTATATCCCTGCAGTACGAGATAAGCGCTTTGTTCGCCACCTGTTCCTTAATTTTGAACAGATTGTAACCGACAAGAAGGGGGAAGACCTCGAAGAAAAACTCAAGGAGCTGTCGGGTGTTATTAGCAGTCGTTCAGAGGCGATCAGTAAGGATTTTGAGCAATTTCTCAAATTGCCAACAAAGGCAGTTCTCTCCTCTGAGCTCAGCGATGTACTTGGCTCTATCCAAGTAAATGTAGATTCGGGCTTGCAGATACTAAAAAAGTCGAAACAAAAAGATAGAAAGTCTGAGATTACGCCCGTGTACGTCGATCTATTTTCGTCGGGAGATGGAGTACTTATGTCATACCTGGCGTACTTTCTCGCCCATCTCTGCAGGGAGACACCACATGTTCGTTATATTTGGGGTTTCGAAGAGCCAGAAAATTCTCTAGAATATTCAAAAGTACAAAAACTTGCCGATGAGTTTATTGATAAATTTAATACATATGCGCAAATATTTCTCACTACCCACTCACCAGCGTTCGTAAACCTTCGAAAAAGGAAGGATGTCAGTTTCTATCGCGCCTACATAGAGCCTAACGACGATCCAAGCAAACCGGATAAACGATTGACCCGTATAAGTACGCTTGACGTCATAGAGAGACTTCAACTTAGCCTACTCGGTGACAATAGTAAAAAAGACGAGCTCGAAGTATTAACCAGAGAGCTAGGCATGGTTGAGTTCTCTCGAGAAATTGAAGAGGCTGCTCGCGAATTACAACAAGAGAAGGAAAATCACGCAAAAATTATAAAGAAACTCGAAGACGAGCTGGAGAGCCTAAAAGACACATACCCAGGAAAAATACTCATCATAGAAGACTCAAACCGTGAGGCCTATAGGACCTGGCAAGGCCTGCTAACAAAAAACGGGGTGGATAATGTCAAGATACTCAGCTCCGAGGGCTGCACAACAAATAAAATTGAAGAGCATTTGCTTCAACTACGCAAGAATCGAGGTTCATATAAGCCAAGGGTATTCCGTCAGATCGACAGAGATGGTTTAACCGATATTCAGATTTCATATATAGAAAGTCAGTTCAATAAAATTGTTAATCATAAATTTCCTTACGAACTTGTTGTATTACCCGTAAATGAACTTGAAAACTTTGCGCTAATTGACCATGACTTAACGAGTATAAAGAAGGATCATGGAGAGTATCTGCGCGATCGATTCGAAAATACAGCGCGTGCAAAACTAGGTCAGCTCCATAGAGTTTACCCAAATGCCGAAGATATATTCCGTCATGGACACGATGACATGCCTATAATCCAAAAAATGAGGGGAGAAGCGGTGCTCGACTGGAATCGTCTTATGCCTGGTAAAGATATCGCAAAAAAGATAACCGGCTTACGACCCGTGGACGCCATTAATTCCTTCAACACATCGACGATGCCGATTGAATTAAAGCAATTTCTTGACAAAATGAAAGATTTTTTTGATGGAGATAAAGAATGACTAATTGGCAAATAAAGAAGCTCGACGATGTGCTCAGAAAGATCGAAGGGGGAGGCACGCCGTCAAAAGAAAACGCCGAATACTGGAATGGGTCTATTCCTTGGGCAAGCGTGAAGGACTTAACAACTTTTAATCCAAGAAGGACACAAGATTATATATCCGAAGATGGCCTGAAGAATAGCTCAAGCAAACTAGTAAAAGCCGGCATTCTTATTACACCTACGCGCATGGCACTCGGTTTTACAGTCCGCTTCGACATAGATGTGGCTATCAATCAAGATTTGAAAGCTCTATACCCCAGGGACGATATGGATACCGATTTTCTTAAGTACTGGTTCGAATCAAATCGTAAAAAAATTGAAAGGCTTGGAATTGGTAGCACTGTAGTCGGCATACAAGTCGGCGAATTAAAGGCATTGAAAATACATGTACCAGAAAAATCAGAGCAAGAACGGATTGTTAAGATTCTGGAGGCCTGGGATGAGTATATTGAGAAGCTGGGAAGGAAGATCGAACTGAAAGAACGACTGAAGAAAGGGCTAATGCGGCAGCTTTTAACCGGAAGACAACGATTGCCGGGATTCAATAACGCGTGGGACATTACTACACTTGGCGATATTGGTAAGATATCAATGTGCAAGCGGGTTTTCAATCATCAAACCGCAGAGCATGGTGATGTTCCGTTTTATAAAATAGGTACTTTCGGAAGGCAGCCAGATGCCTTTATATCAAGAGAGCTATACGAAGAATATCGATCTAAATACAGCTACCCGAAACAAGGCGATACTTTAATTTCTGCCTCGGGGACAATTGGCAGGACTGTTATCTACGATGGCAAACCAGCCTATTTCCAAGACTCGAATATTATATGGATTGCAAATAACGAAGAAAATGTCCTCAATCGTTTTCTCTATTATCTCTACAAGTACGTAAAGTGGGATACAGCGAGCGGTACGATTGCTCGGTTATACAATGACAACGTGCGTAGGATCAAAATCAAACGGCCATCCGTAGAAGAACAGTCCGGAATTGCCGACATTCTACAGACCTGCGATAAAGAAATTGAACAGCTAAAAGACAGGAAAGAGGTCGTGGTAAAGCAGAAAAAATACCTCCTCAAAAACCTCATCACCGGTAACATCCGCACACCCGAAAACCTTAAACCGTACGAGGTACAAGCATGAGCATGGACAATGTGAATTTTGACGAGGCTAAGCAATCGCAGCTACCAGCAGTAGAGCTGCTGATTAATCTTGGCTGGGAGTATTTGCCGTGCCGCGAAGCGCTGCGCTTACGCGGCGATGACGATAGTAAGGTATTACTTGGTGAAGTACTGCGCCGTAGCCTGATGCGAATAAATAGCTACGAGCATGAGGGGCAAACTTACAAGTTTACAGAGGGTACAATTGCTAAAAAAGTAGACGAACTTGAAAATACGCGAGTAGAGGGCGTCATTGATACCAGCCGCACTATTACCGATACAATTATGCCAAAACTAGGCGGTAGCAGCATAGAGGTGTTTCATGACGGCCAACACGAAAGCAAAAGTATTCGTTACTTTGATTTTGATAACCCAGCCAATAACGAATATCACGTAACAGTAGAGTACAAGGTGACAGGGCGTGAAGCTATCCGCTGTGACATTGTATGTTTTGTTAACGGTATTCCGCTGGTACATATAGAAAACAAAAAGTCGAGCGCGGGCTACAAAAAGGCTATTGCGCAACTGCTTCGCTACCAACAGCCAGACCAAGCACCAAAGCTCTTTATTTTTGAACAGCTGCTTATGGCTATGGACGGCGAGCATGCGGTATATGGCACCACTGGCACGCCAGAAAAGTTTTACGCCTCTTGGCGCGAAAAAGACACGCCCGAGCCACAAGTTCACGGTGCTATTACTCGCGCCATTGCAAAGCCGATCGAGGCAAAAACCTACACCAGCTTGCTTCGTGATCTAAGCGGTGCGACACGCAGTGTAGAACAACTACTGGTGCGGAGCATTATGCCGCAAGACGAAGCGATTTATGGCATGCTACGACACGAACGTTTGCTTGATGTCGTGAGAAACTTTGTGTTTTACGACGGTGTGGTTAAAAAGGTAGCGCGCTACCAGCAATATTTTGCCATTGAGCGCATACTCGAACGAGTTCACCAAACAGAGCCGACCGAACATGGTACGAGACACAAGGGCGGTATTGTGTGGCACACACAGGGCTCGGGCAAAAGCTTGACGATGGTGTTGTTTGTACGCTCTCTGATAGAAGATGCGAGTATTAATAACTCGCGTATCCTTGTTGTCACTGATCGTGTCGACCTTGATAAACAGATCAAAAAGACATTTAAAAACGCTGGCCTTAAGAAAAAGGTCAAGCAAATGACCAGCGGGACCGAATTACTACAGCATATTAAAGACTGTGATACGAGCGTACTGACGACGCTCATTCACAAGTTTGAGAGTGCTGGGCGTAAACGTGCGGATTTTATAGATACCGATGACAATATCTACGTACTGATCGATGAGGCACACCGTAGCCAAGGCGGCGACGCAAACATGGAGATGCTCCGTGTTATTCCAAACGCCTGCGTAATTGCTTTTACAGGTACACCTCTTCTTAAAAAAGATACGTCACGTACCAAGTTCGGTGAATTCATCGACCGCTATACGATTGACGATGCGCTAGCTGACGGTATTGTATTGCCCCTAATTTACGAAGGTCGCTATGTGGCATTAGACCAAAATGCAGCGCAGATCGACCGTTTAACCGACCGAGTTAGCGAGGACTTATCGAACAAAGATAAATACAAGCTACAAAAGCAGCTCGAACGAAAAACAATAGCAGAAACCCCGAGCCGCATTGAGGAAATTTGTGCTGATATCGAAAAGCACTATACAGAACGTTTTCAACATACGGGACTAAAAGGTCAGGTCGTCGCACCGAGTAAGCATGCTGCTCTATTGATGCAGCGTTACTTTGAGCGTCGTGACAAAGTACAAACAGCCCTCATACTTAGTGACGAAAATGGAGAGGTGAGCGAAGAGGAACTCAAGAAAAAGGATGTCGCCGATTACCTAAAAGGTATCAAGGCAAAATACGCCGGCTTAAAGACCTACGAAGATATGATGATCGAGGACTTTCAGAACAACCCCGAAGGCGCTGAACTGCTGATTGTAGTAGATAAACTCTTGACCGGCTTTGATGCACCACGCAACACCGTCTTGTACCTGTCGAGGGAACTAAAAGATCACAACCTTTTGCAGGCTATTGCTCGCGTTAATAGACTATACGAGAACCCCGGCTATCCAAAAACTAGCGGGTTTATTATCGACTATTCCGAAAACGCTGCGAACATACAAAGCGCAATGCAGCTATTTGGCAACTTTGATCCTACCGACGTACAGAGAGCCCTAATTGATGTTGATGATAAGATCGAGGAGCTGTCACAAAAATACGGAACACTCCTTGACCTGTTTAAAGGAGTCGGCAGCGACGCTCACTCATACATCGAGCATTTACGCGACGAGCCAACCCGCAAACTGTTCAAAGATAAATACAACGAGCTACTGCATGTTTACGAGGAGTGCATGTCGCTTCGAAGTTTTGCTGAAAAGGTGAGCGATGACGAACTAGTACGCTACCGAGACGACATGAAGAAGTTTGCCGAGATTAAGAAAAACGCAGAACTACAATATGGTGACCAAGTTGATTTGAAGCAGTACGAGCGTGAAATTGGTCGGATTCTCGACCAATACGTAACTGCCGAGCAAGCACAGATCATGACCGACCAGATAGAGATAACAGACCGCGCAAAACTAGACGAAGCAATCGAACAACTTGGCGATCCAAAGTCGAAAGCTGAAGCAATTGCTGCGCAAACTACGCGACGGATCACTGAGCGTCGCAGGGAGGATGAGGCTTTATATAAAAGATTCTCTGATCGTATCGCTGAAATTCTACACGCAATGCACGAGAAAAAGCTTGCCGATATCGAAGCTCTACGACAGCTGCGCGAACTTGAGGCAGAGGTAGATGCAAAACGCGACGACAGCCTTCCTTCTGCAATCGGCGAAAAGCCTGGAGCAGACGTGTTATATCGAAACATGAGAGAAAAGTTATTGGTAGATAATGAAGAGCTATACCGTCAGATTGTTCTTGAGGTCACAGACGTCCTTCAATCGTACGCCCGCGTAGACTGGTGGCGAAACTATGAAACAAAAAGGCAAATGCGCTCGCACTTAGACGATTATTTGTACGATGAAGTAAAACAGAAATATAGCGTTAACCTCACGTATAACCAAATCGATGAGATTATCGAGCGAATAATGATTATTGCCGAGAATAACCATTCACTATATGGGGTGTAGCTCTTATGAAGCAAACCTTTGAGTATGGGCGATATTCTTACGAGTACTATATAGAGTTTGCTCCGCGTAAAACTTTAGCTTTAGAGGTTCTGCCAGACTTGCGTATCATTACTAAAGTTCCACTTGATGCAACACTCGATGAAATTGAAAGGTTTTTAACACGCAAGTGGAAATGGCTCGAAAAACAACAAAGTGAGCTTGGAAAGCTTAGTAAAGTGCGGACAGAGAAGCAGTATGTCTCTGGCGAGTCTTTCTACTATTTAGGAAGGCAGTATTTGCTACTCGTTCGATCCGGTAGCGAGGATAGCGTCAAGCTTGACCGCAGCAAACTACAGATATGCACCATAAAAGATGTACGAAATAGCGAATACAACCGACAGCTCCTCGAATCCTGGTACGACAGGAGGCGGAATGTCATCTTTAAACAAGAGTATTTGCAAGCTTCGACACTATTTCAACTGAGCAGATTGCCGCAGTTTGGCGAAAGAGCGATGAGCCGACGCTGGGGCAGTTACACAAGTGACCGCAAGATTCTATTAAATCCTCGTCTTATTGAAGCCCCGCGAGAAGCAATCCGCTATGTCTGCGTACATGAGCTGTGCCATACGATCAGCCGCAAGCACGATACTGTATTTTACGATGCTCTAAATCAACGTCTACCGGGATGGAGGCGAATCAAAGATTCTCTCGAAATCCGACATGGTTAACGAACTCAAAGTAATGCCAACGAGACTTTTGCAGTATAATAACAGCATGGATATAGGGAAACTCAAACGCGTCGAGCTTCGCAAACTTTGGAAGCACGAAGCACGTGACTTTTCCGCCTGGCTAGCGTTGCCCGAGAATCTCGATCTACTCAGTCAAGAAATCGGCATATCTCTTGTGAATCCTATTACCGAAACTAGTGTCGGCAGCTTTAACGCAGATATTCTAGCAGAAGAAGAGGATAGCGAACGTAAGGTATTGATCGAAAACCAGCTAGAAGCCTCAAATCATGACCATCTAGGTAAGCTATTTACATACGGCGCTCGTTTAGACGCCGGAATCATTATCTGGATCGTAAAGACCGCCCGGGAAGAGCACGAGCAGGCAATCAATTGGATCAATGAACATTCGGATGAAAATATCAACATCTTTCTCATTCAGCTCGAAGCGTGGCAGATTAATGATTCGGCCGCAGCACCTAAATTTAATGTTATTG
>CAMLGO010000026.1 GCA_946479665.1 uncultured Candidatus Saccharibacteria bacterium | reverse complement strand
TGGTATCCCGCATTCTCGTTCGTAGCACTGATCGAAAAACCTAACGTTGGACTCTCCATGCCTCGGCTCTTGATGAAATTATTGATTTCAATAAATTTTGAACGAACATCCGATTTCGTCTGGTCGTTCTTGAGTGTCTCTACTGAGAATTTAACGCTCAGAAGATAATTGAATTGATTACCGTACTGTTTGATCGCAGCGTCGATCGAAGGAACATTTCCGCGAATTGCATCTGGGCCTCCGTTGTTCTTTAGATTTGTCGTCAAATCGTACATTGGTACCTCTCTAAACAATTGTCTCAGGTGAGCCTCGACCTTCGGTGCTTCCTCTCGCTTCCATACAGCATCATCGTACTGGTCAAAATACCTTTCTTTAACCTGATCTTTGCCTACTTCGAATCGTAGTGTTGAGTCATCCTTTGGGTGCGCCTCTGCACGCCATGAACCCGTCATGCCAATCCCTGTGCCCGTAAGGTGTGGTTGAGTCACTACAAAATCTTTACTATACTTATCCCCAAGGTATGATGCCAGACTCATCCGCACACCAAGTGTTGAGCCGCCGCCAAAGAGCCACCAGCCAAAAAAGCCGGCTATAATTAATGCAATTGCCAGAGTAATTCGTTTTTTTGTCCAGAATAATTTTGAAAGTAGCGAACCAGATTTAACGTTAGATTTTTGTGTCGTTTTTTTGCTGCGAGTTCTATTCGCCGATTCAATCTTTTTCGTCTGTTTCTTTACCACTGGACCCCTCCTATATAACTAACTACCTTAAATATAGGTTAAGCGTTTTAGTTCTGCAATATAGATTTATGTGAAAAAGCTTAAGTAATAGCTATTCATAACATAAGACGAGTGATATGTAATTGGCGGAGACGACAAAATCAGGAGCTATTGACGTGAGATGCTCCCTAGGGCTTATCTTTCCTGTAATTTATACTGAATTTCCCTTCGTCAAAATCTACCTTGATCCAAATAAAAAGAGCACAGCAGATATGATTAAGGAGTTTGAACGCGAATATTACCCATTTTATAGGGTAGGATTCGCCTCCTTTAAACATCTCGCTGTACTCGTATACAAACTCTGATTAGTGAAATGTACCAAGCCGGAACGACTTGCTGGAATCATATTACCAGGCTAACATTTGACATGTCAAATGATTTATTGGATTTATGCACAGTCTCGACAATTCTCGTACATTCTCGTCGATTCGACAGCGTCGTGATTACGGCTCTATTTTATTTAGACCGCCATAGTAACCTGCAAGGTATCGTTTCATGTAGCTATCTGTCGATCGGATCTTTTCACCATCGAGTCTCTTAATTGACGTAGCACCTCGCTCGTCTTTTTCCGCTAATGACATTTGGTACGGATCAAGAAGGTTCAGGACATTGATGTCATGTGTACTAAACAGGAATTGTCCTTTGCCAACATTTATCTTCGGATCTTTGAATTTCTCGATTACCGCTTCAACCATTAGTGGATGGAGGTACGCGTTTAGTTCGTCAATAAGTGCCACGCCGCCATGCTGTAATACATGGTCGACCCGAGCCTTCAGGGCGAGAAATTGTTGAGTACCAGATGACTCTTCTTCGAGTTCTAGTACAAAAGTTGTGTCACCTGATTTATGCAGAATCGAGCCGCCCTTGCCGAAGCTGTCGATGCCAAGATCGTACTTCTTAATATCGGCTTCAGCGTCTGCCTTAAGCTGCTTATTATCGCTATATTTACCTAGGGCCTGGTAGGCCTGGTATTGGTATGGCATGTAGCGATCAACAATATCAATATTTGTTTTCACATTGCGCCAATACTGAATAAAGCTGGAAGCTTTTTCATTTCCAAACTTTGCCGCAGCGGCTATGACCGATGTGGTTCGAAGCTCGTCTGACACCCAATAAGGTTCCTTGAGTTTAAAGTAGGAGTCTGTGATGTCATAGGTCTTTGTCTGCTTGTTCCATGAGCGCAAGAACACTCTTTTTGAAGTTCTCCTCACAGTACTTAAGCTTGTGAGATTAAGGCTCTCAGAGAGGATCCGTTTATTGCTTGCGCTTACTACGTACTGATACAGCTCATCATTAAGTTCAAATGTAACACTTATATCAGTAGGTGCTTTCAGGCTATTTTTATTTCCTGCGAACCCCTTAATGGGTACTCCTCGCTCAGAACTCCAACGAAATGAATCAACTTGCAGCCATTTGATAAACGCCAGGGCTTTTAGCATGGTTGTTTTGCCGGATGCATTTCCGCCTATAAGTGCCTGTATCAATATGATACGACTCTCGTCGGCGCCCGTGGTATATCCGTCGTTGCGTTCGGATGCTTTTCTGTTTGTCGTGAGGTCAAGGGTCGTTTCGCGAGCAAGTGACTGAAAGTTTTTTGCCGTAATTGAATGGATCATAGTCTTAATTGTATAAAAAAATTGTTCATAAGGCAAATTTGTGCAGTAAAGTAGCACGTAATGCCTTTAGGGTATTGACTTTCTGAATTGAGTATGATAGAATGACAGCAGTACTAAGTCGATATATCGACCAATACAAAAAAGCTCATGTAAGTGAGGGGTAAAAAACTAAGGGGAAATAAGGGAGGCCTAGTGACCGCTATATTCAAGAATAAATAAAACACCACGAAGGACTAATTTCGTGGTGTTTTCCAAAAATCAGTGAATCACACATTCTTTTGGTCTGTTTTTATTGTATCAGGCCTCAAGAATTTAGCAATTTATAACAAAAGTTAATTTCTATTGGGGGAAATAATAACATGAAAAAAACCGTAATACACTTCTTGAACGTTGGACATGGTGACTGCACTATCATCGAGCACCCTTCTGGACGCATCACGATGATCGACATTAATAACTCGAAATCTCTAAGTGATAAGGAGGTCGAGAATCTCGCCGCCGCTTTGGGAATTTCCACTTGGGAGTTCCGTACTCGCGGGAGCTTGAATGCTGCTACGGGTAAATCTTGGGAAGATTACTACAAAGATAAACTTGTTGACCCGCATGAATATTTCAAGAGCAACCTCACTGATGGCTCCTCTGTATTCCGCTACATTCAAACACACCCCGATATGGATCACATGTCGGGGCTTCACCGCTTCTTTATGCAAGAAAAGGTACCAGTCTGGAATTTTTGGGATGTAGCTCACGCCAAGACTATGCTCGATGTTGACTTTGACCATGCTAGATATAGCTGGGACGACTGGGACACATATGAGAAACTACGCACAGGCAACGGGCCAGATGGCAAGACGCATGATGTTAAAAATAATTTACGTTTCGCCAATGCGTCTTATTGGACTGAGGATGGTATCAGTGTCTTGTCTCCATCACAGGAACTAATTGATCTCAGTGATCAAAAGGAGAGCTGGAATAACGTCTCATATGTACTTCGTCTTGATTATGGTGGCCGTAGTGTTATTTTGCCAGGCGATGCCGTGCAAGAGGCATGGGTCGAGATGGTCGACCAGGTTCACCCCGACCTACTCAATGCTGATATTTTAAAAGCTGCACATCACGGACGTAAGTCGGGCTATTACAAAGATGGAGTGGATATTATTAAACCACACGCCGTGATTAGTTCTGTAGGCAAAAAACCCGAGACAGATGCACATAAAGACTATAAAAGTCATGGCGCCGAAGTATACTCCACTCGCAACAAGGGTACCATTACGGTTACTATCTGGGAGGATGGTGAACTTTGGGTTCAGGATTCTGACAAAGTAAAGCTCACATCTCTCGAGCCTTTCCAGGCGTCCTCTGCATCAATGGCTCGCTCACTTTTCGGGGCTAACTATGTTTAGCGTATACGAGCTTAAGGCGCGCATCATGCCTGCTATCGTGTGCTCAATACCGTTCTTGGCGTTCGGCTACTTTTTTCTGGCAGATATAGATAAAGGGTTTACTCAGGTAGTAATTACCCAGCTGGTGTGTGGTATTAGCACGATGATGGCGATGTTCCTTTTTTTGGCGTTCCTTGCTCGACACGTCGGTACTTGGCTGCAGGATGTCATGTTTGCTGAAGGTGATCGGTTCCCAACGACCTTGCTGCTACTCGATGGCAATCTAACTATGTCTGAGGAACGTCAAAGTCAAGTTCGCGCTAAGGTGAAGTTAGAATTTGACATTGACTTATCGGCTCGTACGGGCGATACAGTACAAAGTAGACAGCGCATCGGTGAAGCAGTTAGTCATATTAGGAAGAAGTTCTTCGGCAAACCCGGTCTCGCGTTACAACGAAATATCGAGTTCGGCATAGCAAAAAATATCGCAGGGGGCTCCATTCTTGCACTTGCAGTATCGTTAATTATCTCTGTGATCAGCTTCACTACGGGTATGATGGAACTTTTCTACCTTGGCATGATCATGACTTCCATATACACACTTCTTATTGTGTTTGGAATTGCCGCCATGCGCACTAATGCAAAGAGGTACGCGACAGCATTGTTTGAAGAGTATCTGGCGAGCTAAGGTGGCCCGTAGGTGTTTTCAAGCTGATGCCAGCTTATAGTCTTTACGACACGATAATCAGGTGAGACAATGGTTGTTAAGCGCGAGTGGTGTAATTGGTAGCCACGCCAGCTTGCGAGAGGTTCTGAGTTTGACTCGGAGTTTCCCGAAGCTGGTGCCAGCAATGGCGTACGGGTTCAAGTCCCGTCTCGCGTACCATTTAGGAAGGATGGCCGAGTGGTTGAAAGCGCCTGGTTGATGGCTAGGTGAGGCGAAAGCCTCCGGTGGGTTCGAATCCCCCTCCTTAGAACTTCGGATATTGTCCGGATGTCTAAAAAGATGGATTCTCCATGTACACTTATTTGAAAAAGTATCAATACTACGAAGAGCTTTATGATCGGCTTACTGTCGAAGATAGTAGACGCAACCAGTCTCACTACGATAAATTCCTAACAGAAATAACTGCAAAATTGCCCGAGGGCGACAACTTAGAAATGCCTCGCAACGCAGTCATTGCAAACGCCTTCTATATGCAAATCGTCGGACTTGATCTACTTGACCGTTACGAAAACCGTGATCAGCGTATCACTGAGTGGATGGCTCGGGATGAGGCTAAAGATGTACAGCTTACTTCCTCTCGACTCGTAGGCGAGCCAGTATGCCAACACTGCGGCGAGCGAGGACTACGCATCACCGACAAATCCTTGATGCATCGCGGCGAGAACCGTCATCACGATAACGCCGAAGAAGTCCTATTTACGCTCCGCTGCCCTCTCTGCGGAAAGAACAGCGCATTTTGGGAGGATGGCGAGGTTTGGATCGTAAAACCGACAATCTGCCCGAAATGCAACACGGAAATGACTCACATGACGAGCACCTCAAAACATACACTTACGTTTATATATACTTGCCCTGCGTGTCGGTACGGCTACACAGAGAAGATGGATCTTCGTGAAAAAATAGAAGCACCCGACACTGGCTACGACAAAGATCGTGCACACTATTGTCTCCATGGCGAAGCATTCCGTCATCACCTCTTTGAGATTCGTCGCGACTTCATTGAAATGGCCGAATTCAGTAAGAAGCTCAAGGAGAAAGAAGATAACAAACATATCTACGACGCCGTGAGAGAGATGAAGAAGCCAAAGATTGCTGAAATCGCGCCGATCCTCCAACCGGCGCTTACTAAAGCTGGCTATATCGAGTTTAGTCTCGATAAGCCCGAAATTGGCAAAGATGTTTTCGTTGGTTTCAACTGCCTCGACGCTAAATCTGATCGTAGCGACTACGACAGCCGGAAGGGTCTGGAGAAGTTAATCAAGAGGGAGCTCAAAGATACCAACTGGCGACTCATGAGTGACGGGATATCATATCGACTTGGCTATCTAAACGGACGTATTCGTGCCTATGAACGAGAAGAAGATATTCGAGAGCTGGTGATCAAGTCACGGAAGCTAAAAGAAAATAAGCCAAAGCGGCGTAAAATGGCTGAAGCTATAGAAACTCCCAAGTATCTTCAGGGGCCGAATGGCGAAAGGATTATATTATAGACCATCGCTGTCGGGTAGCTTCTCCCTTGCGGCTTCTCGTTTTTCAAAGTATTCAAATATCTTGTCGAAAAACCTTTCAACTGGAGCTTCACCGTACTTCAAATATAGCCATGTGATCAATGCACGAATCGGCCAAGTGATCATCCAGACGATAAGTAAGGTAAACTTGACTATGTTCCACACTAATGAGGGGAGCGCCGAGATAAGGTCGCGCGCCGGTCGGTATAGCCCACCGATTATCGTTGCGGCAAGAGCAAACAGGGCGACAATCGGTTGATTCGCCAGACCCCAGCTAATAAGTGCCTCAATACTCATAAAGCTAATTATACAATGAATGTGAAAGTATTGCATATATGTCTCATTTGTCCCACTTCAAGGAGTAAACTGTACTAGGCACATAAGCTCATGGCGGCGGGATTCGAACTGAAACGAAAAATAGTCGAGAAACTCGACTATTTATCTGGCAGGGGCACGTGGAATCGAACCACGATCCTAGGTTTTGGAGACCCATATACTAACCGTTGTACTATGCCCCTTTACTCGAAATATTGTAACAGATTACATTAGATGAATCTACTCTCTCTTTACATATACATTTTATAGCAAACGGCTTGCGCGACACGTCATATTGCTATACAATATATAGTAATTACAGTTTAACGTAGCAAGGAAATATTTAATCATGTCAAAAAAAGTACAACTTATTATCGGAAGCACACGTCAGAATCGTCTTTCGCCTAGTATTGCCGAATGGATTAAAGCACAAGTCGCAAAGAATGATGAACTTGAACTAGAAGTCATCGACCTGAAGAAGCTTAATCTTCCCCTTTTCGACGAGCCAACGCCGCCAATGATGGCTTCAGGTGAATCTGAAAGCGCAAAAGCATGGGCTGCAAAAGTATCTAGTGCTGATGCGTTTATCGTTCTATCTCCAGAATACAACGCCGGCTACCCGGGTGTTTTGAAGAACGCTATTGACTACCTAAAGTACGAGTGGCATCACCGTCCTGTTACTATCGTGACCTACGCTTATGGCGGTGGTGTATCTGCAGCAGCTCAATTACAACAAGTCTTTGCCCGTATCGGCTCTGAAATTGTTGAGTCTGGTGTTGCAATCGATATCGGTGGCATATTGAACGAAGCTGGCGGTATAGATGATACTAACACGAGCCTTCAGCCATACGAAGAAGCATTTCAGTCGGCACTTGCTGAAATTGCGGCGTATGTTAAGCCGGAAGTAGAACTCGTTTCAGCGTAGTTTGTACTGGTCATCTAAAAAAGAAGCTAGATTTGCGCTAGCTTCTTTTTAATTAGTCTTTATCAGTGCGGATGGCGCGCAGGAACCGTTTGTCGGCAATCGGATCGGCAAAGCGTGCGATTGGTTCGTATACAAAAATGCGCTTGGATTTCTCTTTTACATCCTCGTCGACTTCTTGGATTGCATTCACGAAGAACTTCTCAATCAGCCATTCGCGACCAGGAGCTGTCTGACCAAGTACTGTAATGCGCCAAAGATCATCATTCCATCGTTCGGTCGACTTAATATGCAGTGGCTTGGCAAGCATGGTTGGGCCGGCGGGTACCGCATTGATGAGCTCTTGAAGCTTCTTTTCGCCAACTGTACGGTCACGCACAAAAACATCGACAGCGAGCGTTCGTACGCCTCGGGGCGTTACGTGCACGGCCTGAATCTGCTGATTATTAATCCATACCACCTCGCCGCTAAGGCTACGCAGCTTTGTTGAGCGCAGCGTAAATTGCTCAACAACACCCGTTACATCGATAAACGGCTCAACCTTGATGTAATCGCCAACATGAAACCACTGCTCGATGATCATAGTGGCACCCGCGGTAATATCGCGAAGAAGCATACCGAGTGACTGGCCGGCAAAGACAATGAAGAAGGCACTGGCACCAATGGCTGCTACGCCACTGTTATTTGACGATGTGCCCGGGCTTAGTAGGTTCCACGTAAAGTACGCGACGATGGCTACTACAATTGCACGCACGCCAGCTACGGCAATACTGAGATATGTCTCAATTTGCCGCAATCGTATGTGCTTTTCCTCGTTTGACTCGTTATCGCTATGAGCTGAAACGACCTGCGCTAACTTAATGATAGCTCTGGCAAGGTACTTACTGGCAATGTAGGCTATGAGAATCGAGGCAATAAGAATAAGAATGGATCGATACGCATTTGGTTGAGTGAAAAACTCTTGAACTTCGGACAGTATATCAGTGGGTTGAATGGCATTGTTCATATAGGTTTAGTATAGAATACCCACCTTAGAAAAACGAGTCTTTACAGTGTGCTTCTACATCTGTTACCATAAGCGTAAAGTAGCTATAAAAAGGTTGGTACAATGCGCACAGTAATCGTTGGTGGTGGATTTGCGGGCGTCAAAGCGGCGTTAGAGATTGCTAAGAAAAAGCTAGGCACCGTCACGCTTATTTCGGATGAGCCCTTCTTTCTGCATCACGCCACACTTTACGCTACCGCCACCGGCCGAGCTACAGCCGAATCGGTCGTTAGTCTAAAGCATATATTCGAAGGCTACAAGAATGTAAAGATCGTACACGACAATATGATCTCGGTTGATCCTGATCGTAAAATGGTTGTTGGCGAGAAGAAATCATACGAGTACGATACGCTAGTCATTGCTATCGGCGCGGTGACCACGCATTTCGGTATTCACGGCATGAATACGCACAGTTTCGGGGTTAAAACGCTCCAAGAAGTACGTGAATTCAACCATCACCTTCATCAAGAGCTTGTCGATGACAAGCACCTTAATAAGCACTATGTCATTATTGGGGCTGGCCCAACTGGGGTTGAATTGGCCGGCATGCTTCAAACCTACCTGCAGCGCATCGCCAAGGCGCATCATATTAAGCGCGCCAAGGTAAATATTCTGCTTGTTGAAGCAGCCGATCGCATATTGCCTCATGCATCAAAAACTGCCAGCCATAAAGCGCAACGGCAGCTCGAAAAGATTGGTGTTAAAGTACGTACCGGACACGCCGTTGAAGCCCTTGGCAAAGATTTTATTACTGTGGATGGACGCAAGGTGGCGACCGAAACGGCCGTATGGACATCGGGCGTTACTAACCATGCTTTCTTTTCGCAGCACCCAGAGTATTTCAAACTCGGTGAAAATGGCCGAGTTGAAGTCAATCAATATCTCTAAG
>CAMLGO010000025.1 GCA_946479665.1 uncultured Candidatus Saccharibacteria bacterium | reverse complement strand
TGGCATGTCATGAAGCTTTATGCCAACAGGCAAAATACCCGTCTTAGCACCGATCCTCGTAACTACGGAGGTAGAATTGGCACTTGCGAAGACAATCGAGTCTTTGAGTGATCTTCCCTGCGCCCATTGACTCAAGAAACCAGAGCCAAACGCATCTCCAGCCCCAGTCCGATCGATCACTTTTACATCCTCATACATACCAGCCCGCACGATCGTCTTGCCATCTGATGCAATTACCCCGTTTGGGCCATCGCTAACGATCGCTACGGGTACAAAATGAAGTGCATGACGAATAAGCTCTTCGAGCTCACTACCCTCGACAAGTATTTGCATTTCTTCTCGATTGACCGATAGCACGTCGACATCTTCGAGTAGCGCCCGCAGCTTTTCCGGCTGAGATAATTCGCCTTTGCCCGGATTAAACATGATCTTTATACCAAGTTTTTTCGCCTGAGTAAAGATTTTATGAAGCGCCTCCATGCTTCCCGCCATACTTGATACGTACACCCAATCAATATCACTTTCGGAAAGATCAAAATTTTTCGCGTCATAGTGGGTTGAAGCACCGCGGTAGGTCAAGATGGTACGTTCGCCGCTTGGCGCAAGTAGCAACACTGAATAGCCGGTATTATACTTCGGTGAATAGCTAATATGCGTCGTATCGACACCTTCATTATCAAGATCAGCCAGAACTGCCTGGCCAGCCGGATCATGCCCTACCGTCCCCATAAATTGGCTATGTAACCCCTGGCGAGCGAACGTTACGGCAGCGTTGGTTGCACCACCGCCTGTACTAAACTCGATATTATTCACATCGGCTTTTGCTCCAAGTTCGAGCTTCATAAATTGCTCATGAACCGAGCGGTCGCTCACCGGCTTAAACTCGTCGCTATGGCTCAAGAATACGTCTTGAACCGCGGCGCCGATTGCGAGCATACGAGGAACTGTTGCCACTAGACAACTGCCTTGCCTGCGCTACCGAAGGCACTGATCTTTTCTTCAACAACCGCTTGAACTGCACCATATACTTCTGGCATCAACTTCACAACCGCATATTCATCGGGGTGATCGGCTAGTACTTTTTCAAGCGTTTTGCGGAAGGCGAAGCGCATATCGCTGTTGATGTTGATTTTACTTACGCCGATCTTAGCCGCATCCTCAAAGTAGTGTAGTGGCGTACCGCTACCACCATGAAGACTAATCTGGCAGGGAATTGCGTCGCGCACGCGCTGTAGGAGCTCAAGATCCAGCTCTTTCGGTACAGGATACTTGCCATGAAGATTGCCAATGGCAGCCGCATACGTATCAATTCCGGTCGCCTCGACAAACGCTGCCGATCCTTCTGGCGTGCTAAATGTCTTTTTAATTTCTTCGAAATCAATCGTTTCAGTGTGGACATTTGAAGAACCACCGAAGTAGTGCGGCTCACTCTCAACTAGCGCGCCAGTAAACCTGGCATACTCAACCACTTCTTTAGTCTTTTCGATAATATCCTCTGTCGTCGCATCATGGTTCGCCTGCGAAATATCGATATGGATAAACTCAAAGCCAGCATCGATGGCGCGCTTACAATCTTCCACGGTCGGGCTATGGTCAAGATTGATATACATCTCAATACCATACTCTGCTTTGTAGTTATCAACCATGTCGCGAATGTTTTCAAGACCGAGCGCTTTCACTTCACCATCGCTCACCTCTACAAGCACCGGTGCATTGAGCTTTTGTGCCGCTCGGGCTACGGCAATAAGCGTTTCTTGATTGTCGATATTAAACGCACCAACGGCAAAATGTTGCGCACGTGTTCGCTGGTAAAGATGACGAGCCCTTGTCGTATTGTCGCGAATTTGCTTGATCGTTAAACCCATATTTTCTCCTTAAAATCCTTGGTGATAGCGTGACGTAGTATCTGTAAACTCTTTCACAGATTCGGCTATCGAGCTGCCATCAAGCTCAAAATGTTCGATAAGTTCGGCTGGTACACCACTTTCGCCGTAGCGGTCACTCATGCCGATGCGACGTAGTGGCGTTGGCAATTTTTCTGATAACAGTTCAGCGATTGCACCGCCGAACCCGGCCGCCGCTTGTGCTTCTTCGGCGGTAACGGCGCGACCGGTTTTTCGCACGCTGGCAAGAATCGTCTCCTCGTCAAGCGGCTTAATCGTCGGTACGTGCACTACCTCGGCGTGGACGCCACGAGTCGCAAGTAACTCAGCAGCCGCAAGCAGCTGATACGTCATAGTGCCAGTTCCAAGTAGCGTGACGTCATGTCCTTCACGAAGCACATAGGCCTTGCCAATCTCAAAAGGAGCATCGTCGGTACTAAAAATCGGTGTCTTCTCACGAGCAAGACGCATATAGCTTGGCTTGCCATTTTCGGAAATGGCACGAGTGGCTTTCTCGGCTTCAATACTGTCACCAGGTGCTAGCACGATCATATTCGGCAGCACGCGCATAAGCGCGATATCCTCAAGCATCTGGTGCGTTGCACCATCAGGACCGACACTCACACCAGCGTGCGAACCAATGATCTTCACGGGCTGATCATTAAGCGCGATCGTCGTGCGAATCTGCTCCCAGTTGCGTCCAGGGCTAAAGGCAGCATAGCTACTCGTAAATGGAATTTTACCGGCCCGCGCCATGCCGCTTGCAACCGTGACGAGGTTCTGTTCGGCAACCCCAATCTCAACGAATCGCTCAGGAAATGCATCTCGAAATAGGCTCATCTGGGTGCTCTCGGTTAAATCGGCGCAGAGTGCTACGATATTTTTGTTAGCCTCGCCGGCTGCCTTGAGCCCGCGGCCAAACCCAGCACGAATCGGTTCCTGTTTTACATCATCGGAAAAAAGATCAGGATTAAGGGGAAAGTGTGTCATTATGCTGCTCCTTCGTGCGTGATCTTACCATCTAATGTTCGGAGCTTCTCGAGTGCAATCTTGGCCTGTTCACTGTTTGGCGGCGCACCGTGCCATTTATAGTCATACTCCATAAAGTCAACACCTTTACCTGGAATAGTATGAGCGATAATGACACTCGGTTTATTTGTAATGGCACGCGCCATACTTGCAGCATCAATGATGCTTTCGATGTTATGACCATCAATCTCTTGAACGTGCCACCCAAACGATTCCCACTTACCACGAAGATCTTCAAGCGGCATAACGTCTTCAGTCGTGCCATCTATCTGAATATTGTTACGATCAATAAAGCCAATAAGCTGACTAAGTTTATTTTTACCGGCAAACATTGCCGCTTCCCAAATATTACCCTCGTTAAGTTCGCCATCGCCCATGACCGTATAAACAAAACGATGTTTGGCGTTATCAAGATACTGCAAACTATAGGCGTATCCTGCGGCCTGGCTCAAGCCGCTTCCTAGCGGACCACTGGTATTTTCAAGTCCTGGCAGTTTAGTGCGCTCCGGGTGACCCTGTAGCCGACTGCCAAGCTTACGAAGTGTCAATAACTCCTCAACATCAAAGTAGCCGCGTTCGGCCATGGCTGCATATTGCACCGGCACCGTGTGGCCGTTGCTAAGAAAGAAAACGTCTCGCTCTGGCCATTCAGGATTGGCCGGATCGATATTCAAGATATTAAAATAGAGTGCTGAAAAAATATCAGCAAGACCAAGCGGCCCGGCACTATGCCCGCTGCCTGCCTTTTCGAGCATTCGAACAATATCTTTACGAATATCATTAGCTTTTTGCTCAAGTTGCGTTATCGTTAGTTGCCCACTCACGACTAAAGAATCCCTCGCTTATTTATTTCTTGTACTAGTGTAACATAAGCGGCTTTAGGATCGGCAGCTTTCTGAATAGCCGAACCGGCATTGAGCACATCGACGCCACCTTGGGTGAGGTTGTACGCATTATCAAGCGCAACACCACCGTCCCAGCCAATTTCCGCACCATTGTTAATATTCTTAACGAGCCGCACTTTCTCAAGCTGCATCAAGCTGGCATGTCCGCCAAAATGCCCCATATCACCACTGAAAATCATGACATGATCAGCCACTTCAATAAGTGCCGCGACGGATTCGGGAACTGTCGAGCGCTGCAAAGCGAGGCCCGCCTTAATGCCCAGTTGCTTTATGCGCGCCATGATCTGCAAAAGGTCACCCTCAGCTTCGGCATGAAATACGATCATGTGCGGTTTCAGGCTCGTGAGTGTTTCGAGATAATCAGCCGGACGAGTTACCATCGCGTGGATATCGACCGTCCAATTATCTGGCCACCAAATCTGAGCAGGACCAATCGTGAAGCTCGGTGCAAATTCGCCGTCGGTAATGTCAATGTGAACCCGTTCTGCAAAACCGTGAATATGTTCCACTTGCAACTTATAGTCGTCGGTTGTTTCAGCCAAGATAGTTGGAACGATCATGCTCATAACTACAGCTCGTCAATCTGCGCATTGCGCCGTACAAATCGAGTCGCTCCAGCAAACGGTGTATTGAGCCACGTTTCGATAATCCCCATCCAAGCCGCGTCATCACCTTCAAGTACGCGCGCAGGCAGGCAAAGGATATTGCTGTCATTATCATTACGAGTCATCTTTGCTTCATGAGCATCCCATATGACACTGGCGCGGATACCACGAAAACGATTTGCCGCCATGGCCATACCTTGCCCACCGCCGCATAGTAGTATGGCGCGAGGATCCTTGCCGTCGTCACCGATCACTTTTAACGCAGCAGTCTGAGCAAACTCAGGAAAATCATCTGCAGGATCGAGCGTGCGTCCGCTCACGTCCTCAACGTCGTAGCTATGTTTTGCTAAGTAGGCGAACACTTTTTCTTTTAAATGAAAGCCGGCATGATCAGAGCCCAGGTAAATCTTCATAACTTAAGTATAAGCATTTTCATCTTAAAACAAAAGTACTCTCGGCTATTTTACCGAGAGTACCATGTGGATTACTTCTGAAGTGCTCGCCCAACGTCGGCAACGAGCTCGACCAAACGGTTACTATAACCCCATTCGTTGTCGTACCAAGCAACCACCTTGATCAGGTTGCCACCTACAACATTCGTTAATTTCAAGTCAACGATGGCACTGTGACTGTTGCCCTTGAAGTCGCTGCTGACTAATTCTTCTTCGGTAACATCAAGGATTCCCTGATAAAACGGTAGTTTTGCAGATTCTTTGAATGCTTCATTAATCTCATCAATTGTTACATCACGCTTAAGTACAACAGCGAAGTCACTCATGCTCACTACGGGAGTAGGGACACGCACGCTTAAACCGCCGAAGACACCTTCAAGCGCAGGTAGTGCTTTTGCTGCTGCAATACTCGCACCGGTTGTTGTAGGCACGATATTTTCAGCCGCAGCGCGAGCTTCGCGCAGATCCTTAGCCGGTGCATCCTGAAGCTTTTGACTTGCAGTGTAGCTGTGCACTGTTGTCATAAGAGCTTTTTCAATACCAAAGTGGCTTTCAAGCACTGCCATGACAGGCGTAATACAGTTGGTTGTACAGCTTGCGTTGCTAATGACATCTGTTGAATTTTCGATTTTATCCTCATTCACGCCGAGCACGATTGTATCAGCACCATCACCCTTGGCAGGCGCAGAGATAATCACCTTCTTCGCGCCACCGCCGTCAATATGCGCTCGTGCAAGTGCCGGGTCGACGAAGAAGCCAGTACTTTCAATAACGACATCGACATTGTATTGGCCCCACGGTAGTTGCGCCGGGTCCTTCTCGGCAAGAACGGCAATATGCTGGCCGTTAACAATAATACCCGTATCGTCGTGTCCGACTTCGTGTTGATATGTACCGTACGACGAATCGTGCTTCAGAAGATGCGCTAGTGTCTTCGTATCGGTAAGATCATTGATGGCAACAACTGTCACGTCGCTACGCTCAAACGCAATTTTAAACGCATTACGGCCAATGCGGCCAAACCCGTTAATTGCAATGTTGACTTGGCTCATGAGATTCCCACTCCTTTTTCAGTAAGCTTTAGCATTTCTGAGCCTAGTATATACTGTTTTGTCTCTCTCTGTAAAATATTGACTCATATACATATTTATGTTATTATAAATACGTTAGTCCCCTTCGAGCATTGGAGTAACATGGTTGCAAAAAGTCGCGTTCCCGAGATCACTCTCGTGCACGTTGAAGAATTCGAAAGGACTCTTTTTGGCTTCGTCGCTTTGACAATGTCGGCCTTCATCAACAAGACCGAGAATGACTCCGACGCCCTGCCGAAATTTGCCGTCGAACTCAACGGCACCAGGTCACGATCATTCATCAAGGAAGTGTCCATGAAGGAACAGGAGGGCCTGTCGGCCGTGAAGGTCTACACCCTCCCGGATGCAGAGCCGGGAAAGATATATCATTTCGAGCTTCTGCGTGCAGAAGACGGATGGCGCGTATCCCTCGATAACCTCCGCATAGAAACGAGCTAACATCCGCACGGGCGCCACTACGGCGCCCGTGCACCCCCACCTTTTCTGGTGGTTTTTTTATTGCCACATCTACCCTATACTAGAACATACTATGACAAAGAGTGAGCTTTTGGATTACGCCCAGCCGCACTACGAGGAGAACGAGCTGCTCGAACTCGAGCATGCCATCGATTTCGCCTCGAATGCTCACGTCGATCAAACACGAAAAAGCGGCGAGCCGTATATCATCCACCCGCTCCATGTCGCCCACACGTTAATCGAATGGGGTATGGATATCGATACCGTGCTCGCCGGCGTACTACATGATACTGTCGAGGATACTTCAGCCACCCTTGGCGAAATCGAGAATTTATTTGGGCGCGACGTCGCCTTCCTAGTTGATGGCGTCACCAAAGTGTCACAAGCCCGTGCTGGCATGCGCGACCTTTCGAGTTATCTACCGCAAACAAAAGATAACCTATCGAAGCTGCTCATTGCCGTCGGACAAGACGTGCGCGTTATTATTATTAAACTCGCGGACCGTCTTCATAACCTTTCCACTCTGCAGCATATGAAACCAGAAAAGCAGATCAAGATCGCCCGCGAAAGCCTCGAGGTCTTCGCGCCCATGGCCGATCGTCTCGGCATGGGGCGTGTGCGCATGCAGATCGAAGAGCTTGCTTTTAGCTACCTCGACCCGAAAGAATTTCAGCGTCTTCAACATCTTATGCAAAAGCGTCTTGGAAAAAGTACACGCAAGCTCGGCATCGTTCGCCACGAAGTCGAATCGGAACTTAAAAAACAGGGTATTAAATTCGAGGTCAATGGCCGCGTAAAAAGTATCTATAGTCTTCACAAGAAGCTCAGCAAAGTTAGTGGCAGCATTGATGACATCTATGACCTTATGGCACTGCGCGTCATCGTCGAAACCAAGGAGGATTGTTATCGCGCCCTTGGCATTTTGCATAGCATGTACCAACCGATGATCAGCCGCATCAAGGACTACATCGCGATTCCAAAGCCAAACGGGTACCAAAGCCTGCATACAACAGTTATCACGCCAAATAAACAAATCGTCGAGTTTCAAATTCGCACTTTTGGCATGCACGAATACGCGGAGCGCGGACTTGCCGCCAGCTTCCATTATCACGAGCAAAAGTCGAGCAAGAACTACACGAAACGAAAAGGCGCATCAGCCACACTCCCCGCGCAGCTTCAATGGATCACGCAGCTACAGGAGATCGCTTCACGCCTGAAGGATAATGAAGAGATTTCACAGGACCAGCTCAATATCGACCTGTTTGGCAATCGCATTTTCGTCTATTCACCAAAGGGCGACCTCTACAACCTCCCCGAAGGTGCATTGCCGCTCGACTTTGCCTATCTCGTCCATAGCGACATCGGCAAACATGCCTATAGTTTCCGCGTCAATGGCAGTATCAACGCGTTTGATAAACCGCTGCAAAACGGCGATGTCGTCGAGGTGGTGACGCGCAAACTCCCGCAGCCGAAACAGGCCTGGCTCGATCTAGTCACGACAACTCACGCCCGCAACAAACTTCGTGCCCAGCTCAAGCAGCTTGGCCTTATTGAGGGTATTAGCAACGCTGCGGCCATCATCAGAGAAAAAGCTATTCGCAAGAGAAAATAACCAGCTACTTCAGCTGGTTATTTTTTAGATGAGCAAGTAGTACTACTTCTGGTTCCAGCGCTCAATAGATTCGTGGATAATCGCCTTCGCCTCTTCAGCGTCACCCCATCCCTTTACGACAGTACTACCTGGCTTTTTAAGGTCTTTGTAGTGGGTAAAGTGGTGAGTAATCTGATCGATCTTCTGCTGTGGAATATCTGCAAGTGAGTTAATCGCATTGCCAGTACTGCGGTCGTCTGCAGGCACAACAATAACCTTGTCGTCAACTTCATCATCATCAACGAACTTCATGACACCAATAACTTTTGCTTCCAGAAAGATGCCGGTCGGAAGTGGCTGGTCGGTAATAATCAAAGCATCGAGCTCATCGCCGTCTTCATCGAGTGTTTGTGGAATAAAGCCATAATTAGTTGGCTTTGCAAAGATTGCAGGTTCAACACGATCAAGTTGCATAACTGCTTTTTCGCGATTCCATTCAATTTTGTGTGAACTACCAGCTGGGATTTCAACAACAACGTTAATTACGCCGCCATCAACATCACCTGGCGTCAGGATTTGATTAAAATCTGCCATAAAAGTATTCTCCTTTGTTTACTCCATTTACTATATCAAATCTGTTATGATAAGAGCAACGATGTTAATAATTGGTCACCGCGGCGCTGCTGGAGTAGCGCCAGAAAATTCTCTTGAGGCACTGCGCGCCGGCGTCGAAGCTGGTGCTGACATGCTTGAATTTGATATCCACCTTACGCACGACCGCGTCCCGGTCCTTATTCACGACAATAGCCTTAGGCGTACTCATAAAAAACGCTTCTATATTCACTCGACGACGCTCGCTGAGCTACAAGAAGCGACTGCCGACACCGACAGTCCGATAGTGACACTTGAAGAAGTGCTTGATGAGTTTTTCGGCAAAGTTCTGCTCAATATCGAGGTTAAACAGCGTGGCACAGCCAAAGAAATCATCACCTTGCTCAATCGAAAATACATAAAGAAGAAATCCGATTGGGATCTATTTGTTTTTTCATCGTTTCTTGCGATCGAGCTGCGCGCACTACGAAAGCTAGCGCCAAACGCTAATTTGTGGCTCCTTCATAATCGTAATCCGTTTATTTTTATTGCCTATGCTCGGCTTATCAAGCTCGATGGAGTCGGCTTTCATCGCTTGTACATCAATGATCTCGCCCTCGAGATCG
>CAMLGO010000024.1 GCA_946479665.1 uncultured Candidatus Saccharibacteria bacterium | reverse complement strand
CCTCTTTGGCTGTCGGCATCGCTGCGCCGATTGCAACCAGCATGCCAGTAAAGAGAAGAAAGCCTGAAGCAAGAACGGCGGCACCAAGCACGATTGGCCAGAGCTCAAATTGGATTGAGCCAAGAAAACTGCTCATATCGGGAATATTAAAGGCATCTTTACCGAGCAGATAAACGAGAATCGCAGGAATGACAATCACCGAAATTTGAATAAACCCAAGAATAATAAGGGACACGATCTTACCGACAATGAGCGCCTTGGACGAAATGCTTGTGAGAAGCATTTCGGTGACGCGGTTTTCTTTCTCCTCGGTTGTGCTGGTCAGCATCTGGCCGCCAAGCAGAACGATGACGGCGTAAAACACGATGAGGAATATCATCGGTACAATCATGCGGCCAATGATGTTAGCTTCCCTGCCATGCTCGAAGTTTGTTTGAGTTGTTGTCGTGTCGTCTGTGATAATAGTAAGTAGCTGCGGCGAACCGACCGTAGCTGTGGCGCTCGCCTTTATGAGTGACTGTGCGAGACTAGTGTATTTTCCATTGTCCATCAGTCCGTCATTTTTATTGTAGACTTCGATTGGGTGTTTTCTAAGATCATCCGGGTAATAGAAAAATGCGTCAATCTTACCAGCCTTTACATCATTAATTGCCGCGTTCTTATCACTTACTCGCGTTGCTTTAAGGGTTGCGAGCGTATCGTCGTTGATAATCTTTGTCTGATCCTCGACCGCGAGGCTGAATGGCGCGTTGCGAACCTCTTCTTCCCTGTTCTGGCTGGTCTTGTTTGCAAAAAAGACAATGGCAAAAATGATGCCGGTGAGGGCTGGAATTGCTAAGATGCTGAGCCAGAAGCTTGGTTTTTTGAGCGTTCTGATTAATTCAAATCGAAGTACGGTACTGAAATTATGCATGTTGGACTCCCGCCTCTTCGCCGTAAATAGTAACAAAAATTTCATCAAGTGACGGCCGCTGTACATCGAAGGTAGTAATCTTCAGATCACTTGATGACACGAGCTCGCGTAGAATTCGGTCAGTCTGAGTGCTATCTCTTGGTGTAAGCTCGGCGTATGACGTCTCCTGCTTGGTGATGTCGTAGAGCGCCGGGCGCTTCGGCAGCGTACCGGTAAAACGAAGCATGATTCGTATGCCGCCAAAGCTGTCTTTGATCTCATCGATCGTGCCGTACATCTCGGCTTTACGGTCTTTTAGGAGGACGGCGCGCTGGCAAAGACGCTCTACCTCTTCCATCTGGTGCGTGACCATCATGACACTGGCGCCGTTTTTATTTTGCTCGTCAATAATATCCATAAGAAGGCGGCGGTTCACCGGGTCAAAACCTTTGGTCGGCTCGTCGAGAATGAGTAATTCGGGATCATTCATGATCGTCACGCCAAGCTGGACTTTTTGCTGCTGACCACCCGACAGTTTGTCGAGTTTTGTCGTTGCTTTGTCGCCTAGCCCGACGCGTTCAAGGTACCCTAGCGACCACTTACGAGCGTGCGACCGTTTGATGCCTTTGAGTTGGCCGAAGTATGTCATGACATCGATGACGGACTCTTTCTTGTAGAGTCCTCGCTCCTCCGGGAGATAACCTAATTTGCTGCTTGATGCTTTTGGATTGAATGGCTGGCCGTCAATAAGGAGTTTCCCGCCAGTCGGCTCGTACAGGCCAAGAAGCGCGCGGATAGTCGTCGTTTTGCCGCTACCGTTGCTGCCGAGGAAGCCGAAAATTTCACCACGCTTCACGTCAAACGACAGATCGTTGATGACTGTTTTCTTGCCGAAGTCCATTCGGAAATGATCGATAGTGACAAGAGGCTCTGCAGTGCTCATGCTTTTTAGTCTAGCATAGGTGTTAATGCGAGACCAACCCTTCTCGTGGTAGACTAGTAAGGATGAAAAAAGACTTTTCCTTTATGCTAACTAATCGCTTGGCGGGTACGCACGCTCGTGCGGGCGTGATCCACACGCCACATGGTGATATCGAAACGCCAGCATTTATTCCAGTTGGCACGCAGGCAACCTTGAAGGCGCTCGTACCCGAGCAGCTTGCGGCCGTTGGTGCCCAGGCAATGCTTGCGAATGCCTATCACCTATATCTTCGCCCAGGTTCGGAGATTATCGATCAAGCCGGCGGACTCAATGCCTTTATGAACTGGAAGAAGCCGACATTTACCGATAGTGGCGGCTTTCAGGTGATGAGCCTGGGCGTGGGCTTCAAGAAAGTAATTGATATGAGTGGCGACGTGGCCGAAAAACCGCTCGCTAAAAAAGATAAATTGGCTTGGATTGACGATGACGGCGTGACGTTCAAGTCGCATCTCAACGGTAGTCAGCATCGTTTTAATCCTGAAGTTTCTATGAAGATTCAGCACGAACTTGGTGCGGATATCATTTTTGCTTTTGATGAACTAACAACGCTTCATCACTCGTATGACTACCAAGTAGAGTCGCTCGATAAACGGACGCATCCGTGGGCGGTTCGTAGTCTCGAAGCGCATCAAAAGCTCAGTGAAGAGCGAGCCGACAGGCCATACCAGGCACTCTATGGTGTCGTGCAGGGCGCGAATTACGAAGATTTGCGTCGGAAATCATCAAAGTTTTTGGCTGGACTCGATTTTGACGGCTTTGGACTTGGTGGGGCGCTGACGAAGGATAACATCGGTGAGATTGTGGGCTGGATGAGTGAAGAGCTCCCCGAAGACAAACCTCGACATATGCTTGGTATCTCGGAGCCGGACGACATTTTTGACTGCATTGAAAATGGTGCCGATACGTTTGATTGCGTCTCGCCTGCTCGGGTTGCTCGCAATGGTGCGCTGTACCTGCCGACTGGCCGGGTGAATATTACAAATCGTCGGTTCCGCGATGACTTTACGCCGATGTGCGACGACTGCGATTGCTACACCTGCCTCAACTACACCCGGGCATATCTCCACCATTTATTTAAAGCCGGTGAAATGTTGGCAAGTACGCTTGCGACCATTCACAACCAACGTTTTATCGTGCGGCTCGTTGATGACATTCGCGCGAGCATTAAAGATGGAACTTTTTTTGACTTTAAGAAAGAATTCTTGGATACGTATTATCATAAAAACGCCTCGTAGCGTATAATAACGGATATGAAAGTACGAATTGATATAGACACAAGAACCTTTGTTCGTTTTTGGCTGGTAGTGATTGGCTTTGCCCTCGCGCTACTTGCTATTTACAGTGCACGAACAGCACTTATTATTATTGGCGTAGCCTTATTCCTCGCCCTCGCCCTCAACGCACCAGTGAGTAAGATTGCGAGCTACTTGCCAGGAAGGAGTCGTGTTGGCGCAACAGCAATTGCTTTCGTCATCGTTGTGGCGCTGCTCTCTGCTGTCGTAACACTTGTTATTCCACCGATCATTGAACAGTCGGCTAAGTTTGCGCAAACAATCCCATCGATTGTTGACGATGCTGGCACGCGCTGGCAAGGACTCAATTCGTTTATCGATAGCCATGGCCTGCGCCCCCAGGTAGATAGTGCGCTTACCTCGATTAAAGATAACGCTTCAGGCTGGGCGGCGAATGCTGGCGGTACGCTTCTGACAAGTGTCGGCTCGCTTGCATCCACTCTCACAGCTACGCTACTTGCCCTTGTGCTCTCCTTCTTAATGCTCGTGGAGGGTCCAATGTGGCTTAGGCGTCTTTGGGGCGTATATAACGACCAAGACCGCATGGAGTATCATAAAAAACTCCTTCACCGTATGTACAGCGTTGTAACCGGCTATGTGACTGGCCAATTGACGGTTTCGGCGATCGGCGCTGCTGCTGCCGGACTAGCCGTGTTTATATTGAGCTTTGTCTTTAAAGAAGTGCCAGCCAATCTTGCCATGCCGACAGCTGCGATCACTTTTGTCTTGTCGCTCATCCCTATGTTTGGTGCGACGATTGGTGGTGTGATCGTGACTGCTCTGCTGGCATTTAATAACCTGAGCGCGGCGATTATTTACGTCATTTTCTTCGTACTCTACCAGCAGATCGAAAACAACTTCATTTCACCACATATTCAGGCCAGGAAGATTGACCTATCGGCGCTTGCAGTGCTGGCCTCGGTAACAATAGGACTCTATGTCTTTGGCGTGGCCGGCGGTATTATCGCCATCCCTATTGCCGGCTGTGTCCGCGTATTGGTGGAAGATTACTTGGAACGAGCAAGGAAAAATCGAGTTGAGAGTGAAAAGCCCCTTAACAAACTTGTTAAGAAGATTAAGGGCGAGGCGGTCTAGCTGCTAAACACCTACTAATCATAAAATAACCCACCGAAATGGTGGGTTATTTATTAGGCGGTATATTCCCAGATCGGTCCATGCGAGGTGTCGCGGATGACAATCCCTTGGTCGAGTAAAACATCTCGTAGTCGGTCTGATTCTTGCCAATCCTTGGCTTCACGAGCGCGTTGGCGACCGAGGATGAGTTGCTTTTGATCGTCGCTGATGTCTGGGGTTGAAGCGCGTAGCTGAAGACCGAGCGTTGTATCGATCATTTCGAGCAGCTCACTCAGTCCGTGTCGGTGAATCGAAGCAAGCGGTGCGCCGTCAAACTCGGCAAATGCCTTGTCTATAATTGTGAGTGCTTGAGGTGTATTCAGGTCATCGTTGAGTGCTTCGAGTAGCGCGTGCGGCGCAGCTCGTAGTGACACTTCCTTCTCGCTGTCGTCAGCGATCGTATCGTGGGTCTGGTGGCGAAGGGCGGCTATAGTTCGCCAATGCGCTAGCCGGTTACGGGCGGCTGCGACATTATCGAGGCTAAAGCTTGTAGGTTTACGGTAATGCGACTGCAATACGAGTAGTCGAAACGCGAGCGGGTCAACTTGTTTGTCTTTAAGGTCTTGGAGTGTATAAAAGTTGCCAAGACTTTTGCTCATTTTCTTACCATCGACAAGTATATGCTCGTTGTGAACGAATACCTGCGCATATGTAGGATCGTTTTGTCCTGCGGTACTCTGGGCAATTTCATTTTCGTGATGCGGGAATGCAAGATCGATACCGCCGGTATGAATATCAAACGGCCGGCCAAGTCCTTGTTCGCTCATAACCGAACATTCAATGTGCCATCCGGGACGTCCCGTAAGATCGTGGCCATCGAGCGTAAACTCCCAAGCTGGTTCGCCTGGCTTTTGAACTTTCCAAAGAGCAAAGTCGTGCGCGGCGTCTTTGTCATATTCATCATTTTGAATGCGTTGCTCGCTTGTGCTTGACTCAGTGATTTCAACGAGCTGGCCGTAGGTCTTGCCTGACTTTTTGTATGCATCAATCGAAAAGTACACACCGTCGTCAGCCACATAGGCGAAGCCATGTTGGTGGAGAGTTGTGATCATTTGGCGCATACCATCAATAGTTGCATCGTCGGCTGCCTTAATAAAATCAAGCGCGTCAGTGTCATTGCCGATAGCACGCATATCTTCTAAGAATAAGTCACCATACTTCTGCGTTAGTGTGCGAAGTGCATCCATGGCCTCGAGATTCGGGTAGTTCTCGCGGCTGCGGCGAATGGTCTTGTCGTCAACGTCGGTGAAGTTCATGACGTGTCTGACATTATAATTATTGGCAGTAACGACGCGTCGAAGCGTATCGGCTACGATGAATGCGCTGAGATTACCGATATGAGCGTGATCGTAGACGGTTGGCCCACAGCTGTAAATTGTTACCAGCTCGGGATTGAGTGGTTGAAATGCTTCAACTTTTTTTGAAAGTGTATTATGCAGTTTGAGTGTCATGATCGTGAAGTGCCTTGTCGGTAGCGGTTACTAATTCTGAGATAATTGTATCGTAACTTTCGTAGGCGCGGAAGCCTGAGGCATATTTGTGCCCTCCTCCGCCAAAGTAGCCTGCTACAGCTTCGGCAATTGGGAGATTGGCGCGAAGTTTACCTGTGATCTTGCCGTCAGGGTAGGTCTTGATTGCGACGCCGAGTTCAACACCTTCTACGAGACGCATTTCATCGAGAACGAGAACGCTTGGGTTGTATTGATCGCTATACTTCTGAATATCGTCCCACGGAATGTGAACGACCGCGAGCTTGCCTCCAAGGAGGTATTCAATGCGACCAATAAGCTCGCCCTTGTAGGCTAAGATTTCAGGTGACTTTTTCATGAATTCGCGGCGGCGCTGTTCGATAACGGCTGACGAAGCACCAAGCTCGGTGAGCTTACCAGCTACAAAGTAGCTGTTTGGCGATACGTTCTGTGTCGTTAGTCCGAGGCTATCGCTCATGATTGCGACGAGCATATTCTCAGCGGCCTGTCGATTGACTGCCCATGAATTATCGGCAGCAAGCTTGTAGATGATCTCGCTGGTTGCAACGGCATCTTCGGCGAGCAGTGTATGTTCGAAGCTGAGGTTTGATTCACCTGGGTGATGGTCGATGACAAGCACCGGATGTGAATCAAGGAAGTGGCGAACACCTGGAGTAGAAAGCACTTTCGTGATGAGAACGTCGGCGGTCGTATCGACAATAATTGCGAGGTCGGCGTGGGTGTCGAATTCGGTATCGACCCTGTCCCATCCTTGGATAAAGCGCATGTATTTAGGAATTTCAACAGGACAATAAAGTGAAACGTCTTTGCCGAGGTCGCCAAGAATCTCTTCGAGCGCGAGGGCACTGCCAAGGCTATCGCCGTCGGGGTTTTCGGCCTGAATAATAACGATTTTCTGAGCAGCTTCGATAAGATGTGTTGCGGTTTCAAACATTCTATTTAGTATAACAGATGTAGATTGCCCTGCGTCGATTAGTTACAGTGCTCGTCTGCCTTCGAGGGCGTGTGTCAGCGTGATCTGATCGGCGTACTCAAGGTCAACGCCAACCGGGATGCCGCGCGCCAAGCGGCTCATAATAACGTCGATACCGGCGTCATTAATGTAGCGCTGCAAAAAGAGTGCAGTCGACTCTCCTTCGACGCTGGCATTCGTAGCAATAATAAGTTCTTTTACCTTATCTTCTTTGATGCGTTCAAGCAGCTCTGGAATATGGAGTTGTTCGGGGCCGATGCCGTCAATCGGTGAAATAGCCCCGCCAAGCACATGGTATGTCCCCTTGAACTGTCCGGTGCGCTCAAGTGAGACGATATCAAGTGGTTCCTCGACAACGGCAATTGTTTGCTTGTCGCGGTCGCTATCACTGTATAACGGCGAAATGTCTTGGTCGGCATCGATGAGCGCAAATGTCTTAGGACACTGCTTGACGCCGGTATGGAGGTTGGTAATGGCGCTCGCCAGCTTGTTGGTCAGATGATCATCGGCGCGCAGCAAGAAATATGCGTAACGCTCTGCTGTTCGCGCGCCAACACCCGGTAGTCGCCCGAGCTCATCGATTGCACTTGTGAGTGCGCTTGGCAATAATTGCGCCATAGTTCTTCTCCTTTGCGGCTAGAGGCCGAGGTTGCCGAGTCCGCCCATAAGAGGCTTCATTTTTTCGGCAGCAACTTCTTGTGCTTTTGCGAGGCCATCGCGCACAGCAATCTCGATCCAGTGTTCGAGCTCAGAGATATCGTCAAGATCAACCTGTGCTGGATCAATCTTTACGCTCTTGATCTTTAGTTCACCGTTAATCTGTACGACAACAGCACCATCGCCTGCTTCAACTTCAATAATTTCCTTTGCAAGGTCTTTTTGTGCTTTTCGTAACTGATTCAACATCTTCATCTGGTCAAATGCCATGACTGTCGCTCCTCTATCTAAATAACTCTATCTATTATACGTTATTTTGAGGTGTTTTTGTAGAGGTAAAAGCGATCGGCGTCGTGGGCGTGAGTATCGGCAAGGATCTTTTGTAGCGGCGCCGAGACCTTTACTTTGTTGTGTTGATCGTGTTCGACAATAATTGCTTTAGCTGTCGCCGGAGGAGCTGTAGCGACACTGAGTATTACGGCCTTGTGCTGCGTTTTGTTGCTTGCTACGGCCTGGTAAAATGCTTTATGCTCTTCTGATGCGACGAGCGTTATGTCGCCCGAACTGCTTCTCAGTTCTTGGTTGAGCAGGCGAAGGTCACGAGAAAAGCTTGTTGCTGTGCGTGGATCATAGTGGTAGCCGTACATATAGCGCTCAATCCCGGATAGAAGCAAACCGCCAACGAGAATAGTAAGCGGTAGTAATCCGGCAATACGAGCATATGGGTTCTTCGGGAAAAGTCGGTACCACTGATGCAGTAGCGTCTGTACGCCGGTTGCGAGTAAGAGTACGAGTGGTACAAACGTAATGCTGACAAAGTTTGGATTGATGAGCAAAATAGGAATGAGAAGCAGACCCCAGACGCTGATGATGTAGCTCCTGGCGGTATGTCGTGCGCGAATAATATGGAGTAGTCCGAGGATGATCAGTGCGATCGAGCCGAAGCTGAAGATTGGTGTCATGATAATGCCACTTGTTGGTGAGATAACGTCAAAATACTGAGTAACGAGCTGAGATAGGTTGCCGGCAAAGTTTGGCCAGGCGGTTGGGACGCCCAGGAGCTCGAGGCCAAGGCTCGGGTTTTTGTAGATGCCATAGGCTAGCGGGATTAGCAAAATAAGTGAAGCAAGACCGGCGCCAATAAATTTGAGCTTTGAAAGTCGCCTCAGCATGAAGCGTAGATGAGGATGGAGCAGCGCGGCGCTACCGATTGCGAGCAGAATATATGCACTTAGCGGTGTGTAGAGGCTGAATGCGGCGCCAATGAAAAACGCAAAGGTCCAGAGCGTACTGTGGCGAGAATTGCGCACGACAAGCATAGCTATGAGAAGCAGGTAGATCGACCAGAAAATAAACATGATACTTGGCGTGCCGTTTTGCGATACGAATAAGAACTGCCCCGTCGCGATCGTGAGGGTTGAGGCGATGACGGCAATATTGTGCTTGAACCAGCGGCGTAGAAGAAGGAACATACCGATGGCCGAGATGAAGCCGAGCACCAGTGATGGCAATTTAATACTAAAGGTCGTAATCCCGAAAACTGCTAAACTCGCCTTCTGGAGCAAATAATATGGCAAGTCAATGATGGTAAATGAGGCAAGATTTGAGGTAGTCATATTACTGCTGATGACAGTCGACTTCATTTCGATATCTGACAGCCCGCCTGGCACGTAGAGGCCTGCGACGACAAGCAACGTGACTAAGACAAGGAGTATCAGACCGTAACCAATCTGATAGCGATACTTGTATGTGGTAAAGTCGGTAACTAATAATTTGCCCATGTGTAGTACCTTTGATTATAACATTAACCAGCCGAGGGAAGTAAAAAGCTTGCTTTTATCGTCGACGAGCTACCCGTCGTGATGCTTATCGAGGGACATGAAGCGGAGGCGCTCAGGGTGGAAGTAGAGTTCAACACGACCAACAGGACCGTTACGGTGTTTAGCGATGATAAGATCGGTAATATTCTCGCGTTCGGTTTCGGGGTTATAGTAGGCCTCGCGGTAGATGAACATGACGATGTCGGCATCTTGCTCGATAGATCCCGATTCACGCAGGTCGGCAAGCTGTGGAATCTGCGGGCTACGGTTTTCAACTGAACGAGATAGCTGTGATAGTGCAATAACCGGCACGTTCATTTCACGGGCAATTAGCTTGAGGCCACGTGAAATCTCACTTACCTCTTGTACGCGGTTGCCGTCACTTTTGCCACTTCCCTGCATGAGCTGGAGGTAGTCGACGATGATAAGCCCGAGCGGTGCTTCGTGGGCGGCACGACGAGCTTTGGTGCGCATTTCAAGTACGGATAGTCCTGGTGTGTCATCGATATAGATCGGTGCTTCGGCCATTTCACCCATAGCCTCTGAT
>CAMLGO010000023.1 GCA_946479665.1 uncultured Candidatus Saccharibacteria bacterium | reverse complement strand
CGTGACGTATAGTAGAGCATAACCAGTATGCGTATTTCAGATGTTACCATCGAAAAATTGCTCGAGCGCAGCGGTGCGGCTACTAAAGAGCAACTTGAAGCCCTCAAAGAGGAGGGTACTCGTTCTCGTCGCCCGATGCAGGATCTCGCCATTCAACACGAGCTTGTCACTGAAGAAAGCCTCGTACAGGCGTTCGCGAACTACGCCGAAATACCTTATATCAAGATAGATCCGCGCGACATCCCGAGCGACGCGCTTAGTAAGATTCCCGAGCGTATCGCCCGCCAGTACGGCGCAGTTCTTTTCAAAGTCGACGAAGACGGCCTTCAGCATCTTGCCATGGAAGATCCCGACGACGTCCAGGCGCTGAACTTCATCCAGAAACAAATCGGCGAAAACGTCAAAGTTTACATTGCCACGCACGGCAATATCTTGTCATGCCTCGAAAATTATCGCGGCGACGTCAATGAAGAGCTCAATGAAGTTATCGACATTCAGCGTGATGACAATGACACCCAAGATGTTACCGAAGCTGATGTCGCCGAAGATTCGCCTATCGCTCAAACCGTTAACCTCCTGCTCGAGTATGCAATTCGCTCCAGTGCCAGTGATATTCACATTGAGCCGCGCGAGGACTTTGTCCAGGTTCGCTACCGCATCGATGGTGTTCTCAAAGAAGTTAACCGCCTACCACGCAACGTTCTCGGTGCGCTCGTCAGTCGTATTAAAATTCTATCGAACCTCAAAATTGACGAACGCCGCGTGCCGCAAGACGGTCGCTTCAAGATCAATGTCGGCGGTAAGCAGTACGCCCTGCGTGTCAGCACCCTACCGATTGCCGATGGCGAAAAGATTGTCATGCGTATTCTCGATGAGTCAAACCAAGCAGTTACTCTGCAACAGCTTGGCTATTGGGGGCGCTCTCTTTCGGTCATTGAAGTTGCGCTAACAGAGCCCAATGGTATGGTGCTCGTGACTGGTCCAACCGGTTCAGGTAAGTCGACCAGTCTCTTTAGCGTCCTCACCAAGCTCAACACCCCCGACGTCAACATCTCGACCATTGAAGATCCGGTCGAGTATAAGATTCCCGGTGTCAATCAAACGCAAACCAACGCCAAAGCTGGTATGACTTTCGCCTCTGGCCTTCGTGCACTTCTCCGTCAAGACCCAAATATCATCATGGTTGGTGAGGTTCGTGACGGCGAGACGGCCAACCTGGCCGTGCAAGCAGCCCTTACGGGTCACCTTGTATTCAGTACGCTCCACACCAATAACGCCGCCACTTGTTTGCCGCGTCTCCTCGACATGGGTATTGAACCATTCCTGATCTCCAGTACCGTTAAGGCGGTTGTCGGACAGCGCCTTGTTCGCCGCCTGTGTATGAATTGCCGCCAGAGTTATGAACCATCAGAAGAAGAAAAGCAGGCAATTATTCACCTCTTCTACCTTAAGAATGGGCAAGATTTCAAACATATCCACGAGCTTGAGCAGCAAGCGGTGGCTCAAAAAGTTGGCGGCGAGACACCACTCGGCACGACCGATGAAACCCTCAAGACTCTTTGGAAAGCCTCGCCCGATGGCTGTGATGAGTGTAGTCACACTGGCTATAAAGGTCGTATCGGTATCTATGAAGTACTTGGCAACAGCGTGCCGATGCAAAAACTTATCGTTGCCAATGCAACAAGCAACCAGATCCAAGATCTTGCTATCGAAGAAGGCATGACAACCATGCAGACCGACGGCCTCGTGAAAGCAATTCGCGGTAATACAACCGTCGAAGAAGTCCTCAGGGTTACAAAAGAATAATCATGTCGACATTCAACTACACCGCTACCAATACCCAAAACCACACTATTACGGGTTCACTCGAAGCGATCGATCGCTCATCAGCTATCGCCGCCCTTACTAAACAGAATCTTCGCCCAATCAGTATCAAAGACGGCTCATCGAGTAAGAACCAGTTCAGCCTAAATGACCTTCTTGGTGCCAATAAGGTAAAGGCCGACGATATCGTCATGTTTACGCGCCAATTAAGCGCGATGATCAGTGCCGGCGTGCCTATTCTGCGTGCGCTCAGCTCCCTAGGCGATCATGCCGAGAGTCCTGCGCTCAAAAAAATCATCGGCAATATCGTCAAAGATGTTCAAGGTGGCTCACCGCTTGCAGATGCACTCGGTAAGTATCCAAATACCTTTAGTGACGTCTACGTTAACATGGTGCGTGCCGGTGAGGCGGCCGGTATTCTCGATGATATCCTCAAGCGCCTCGCATACCAACAGGAAAAAAATGCTGCCATCCGCAAAAAAGTAAAGAGTGCCATGTCATATCCGATGGTGCTTATCTTCATCACGATCATCGCCTTCTTCGGCCTGATGGTATTTGTTATTCCAATGATTGGCAAAACTATCAAAGACCTTGCCGGACCGGACGCTTCACTACCTGCAATTACCCAAATCATGCTTGCTATAAGCGGCTTCATGATCAATTTCTGGTACATCCTTTTGCCTATTCTTGTCGGCGGCATCATTGCACTCCTGCGTTATCTTAAAACCCCAGTCGGCAAATCCCAGTTTCACCACATTATCCTCAAACTGCCAGGTATTAAAACGATCATTCGCAAGCTCGCCGTTGCCCGGTTCGCCCGCACCTTCTCGGCGCTTATGGGTGCCGGTGTTGCCGTACTTGAAGCCCTTGACGTTACGGCTCGTGCCGTCGGCAACACCGTGTATGAGGAAGCCCTAAAGAATGCAGCCGAACAGGTGAAAAACGGTAAACAGCTATCCGAAGTCATCGAAGCCGACACCGAGTTATGGCCTGCGATCGTCGCTCAGATGCTCGCCGTAGGTGAAGAGACGGGCCAAACTGATACCGTGCTCGTTAAGGTAGCCGACTTCTACGAAGAAGAAGTCGATGTTGCAATCGACGGTCTCAGCTCAATTATTGAGCCGGTCATGATTGTTGTCATGGGTGGCATGGTCGGGCTCATCGCCGCCAGTGTTATGTCGCCGATTGCCGGACTCGCAAACCAGATTAAAGGTTAGAGCATTTTCATTATGCTCATGGTATACTAAAATAAGTATTTAAGTGGGCATCAATGGCAAAATTATTCTATCACGACAAGCCAATTATCGGACTCGATATCAGTCAAACTGGTATCAAGGTTATGTCTATTGATGCCAAAAAATGGCTCGTTCACGGCTACGGCTCGATCGATCTTGACCCTACACGTGTTCTCGCATCGCTTGAAGGCAATGACACCTACCTTACCGAAAACCTTCAGCTCCTCTTGAAGGACAAGATTGTCGGTACCCTCTCAAGCGACCACGTTGTTCTTGGAGTGCCAACCGCCCGTACTTTCTCGCGTACGTTTACTATCCCTGTTTCGGCGGAAAAAACTCTTAGAGATGCGGTGGAAATCGAAGTTGACCAATACATCCCTATTCCGATTGGTCTCCTCTACATCGACTACGAAATCATCAAGCGCACAAAAACCGACCTTACGGTTCTGATGTGCGCCGTACCAAAAACACTCATCGATAAGATTACAACAACCGTAAAAGATGCAGGCATGAACGTTAGCATGATTGAACCGGGCATCAGTGCTGTAGCTCGTGTCCTTGAAGCAACCGAAGAGGGTCATCTGCCAACTGTAATTGTCGACATTGGCCCAGCCACCACCGACATTGCCGTGCTTGACGGATCGATTCGCGTTACCGGCGGACTCGGCGTCGGAGGCAATACCTTTACGCTTGATATCGCCAAGAAACTTGGCGTACCACTAGAAAATGCTCATCAATTGAAGGTTCTCAACGGTCTTAACGCTGGACCTCGCCAAGAAAAGATCACCACGGCGCTTCGACCAAGCCTTCAGCGCATTATCGTCGAAACACGCAAGGTCATTCGCTATTACAACGAGCGTCTCAGTGACGACCGCAAGCTTGAACAAGTCATTATCGTTGGCGGCGGTAGCAATGTCCCAGGCATCGGTGATTACTTCACCAACGAGCTGGTCATGCCGGCGCGCGTCGCCAGCCCATGGCAGCAGCTCGACTTCGGAAAATTGCCGCAACCCGCCAAGCAATTCCGCCCACGCTATATCACTGTTGCCGGACTTGCCAGTATTAATCCAGGGAGTATCTGGAAATGATTAATCTCCTTCCATTTGAAGAAAAACGGCAAATTCAAGCTGCACGAACGAATGTACTTTTGCTTCGCTACGTGTTACTTACATTAGGAGCAATGGTTGCTACTGGTCTCATGGTCGGTGCGGGTTTTGTCATCATGAGCACAAGCAAAGCAGAAGCTGAAAAGAAAATCGCCCTCAATGCCAGCAAAGCTAGCTCATACAGTACCGTACAGACACAGGCTCAGGCTTTCCGAGCTAATCTCTCGACTGCTAAAACGATTCTTGATAAAGAAGTAAACTACACTAAAGTTGTTGTTGCGATAGCTCAAACACTACCGGCAAATGTCATACTCGACAATCTTAACCTCGACGCAAACACATTCGGCACTCCTTTCGTCCTATCCGCCAAGGCAAAAAGCTATGATGACGGCCTTCAGCTTAAGTCATCGCTCGAAAAATCAAAAATCTTTAGTAACGTATCGCTCCAGGGCATGACAATCGCCAGCTCGAGTGGTGGTGAAGGCTACCCTGTCAGCGTTCAATTAAACGTAACTATCAATAAAGAGGTGGCCCAGTAATGGCAGCTGCGAAAAAAATGACCGCAACTAATCTTCGCATTATTCTTAGTGTCGCAATTCTCCTCACGGTCGGCATCAGCATTACCGGCTTCGTACTCCTCACCGGATCGTTAAAAGATTACGCCAACGAAGTGAGTAAAACAAATGGAGAGGCTCAGGCGAGCGAAACAAACATCCAATCACTTCAAAAGACACAGGCCGAACTGGAAAAGTACAAGGACACCGCAAAACGCGCCGAAAGTATCGTATCCGAAAGCGCAAGCTATCAGTATCAAGACCAAGTTATGCGAGATCTCAATAACTATGCGACGAAAGCAGGAATTGTAATCACCGGCTTTACGTTCGACAACACCGCAGCTGTAGCTACCCCAGCCACACCTGGGGCGGCGGGTGCCGTCAAACCCCAGGAGGCAGCAACCCCTTCAAAAACCGTTACGATCCAGCTTGAGTCATCAATTCCATACAAGAGCCTTCTTACCTTCATGAACATGGTCGAACAAAACCTAACCAAAATGCAAATTGCCAAGGTCACGCTTGCCAAAGCCTCTGACAATGACGAAAATGTTGTGGGTCAAACACTCGCTATTGAGGTTTACGTAAAGTAATATTATGAATAACATCTCACTCAACGGACTTCCAAAGCAACTATCAAACTTCTTTCATCGCTACCATGTGCTGACCTTTTCACTTATCGTGCTAGGCGGCATGGCAGTAGCCATTCTCTTGCTCAATAACATTCTGCAAGTATCAGCCCAGCCTACCAAAGATGTTGGTGTCGACACGGTCTTTGATGCGACAACTATCGAGCGTGTCAATCAACTCAAAACGAGTAGCGATGCCTCGGAAGATATTTCGTTTCCAACTGGTCGCATTAATCCCTTTGTTGAGTAAGCCGACAAAAACACTTATACTATAGATATGCTACTTCTTGGCTCTCGACTTATCGGCGTACCTATCATGGGACTGCAAACGGGTACGGCACTCGCTCGTACATCACGTGCGATTATCGATCCTCGTAATCTTAGTATTATCGCCTACGAACTATCTGGCCCGCTTCTTGACCGCCAGCCATCGCTACTGAGGATTGTTGACATTCGCGAACTGAGCGATATTGGCATGATCGTCGATTCAAGTGACGAGTTTATCGCTCCCGAAGACGTTATCAAGATTCAATCAGTATATGACCTGCAATTCGATCTTATCGGCCTTAATGTCATTGATGATAAAAAACACAAACTTGGTAAGGTGACCTCGTATACAATCGAAGCCACTAGCTTTGTGATTGAGCAGCTTAACGTCAAGCGCCCGCTTCTTAAAAGCTTCAACGACACTGAACTTCTTGTTCACCGCTCGCAAATTATTGAAATTAACGATACCACTATTATCGTCCGCTCCAGTGAAGACAAAGCGCACGAGCCGGTCACGCAAACGATTCGAAACTACAATAATCCATTTCGCGGAAGCTCACCCCAGCCAGAAGCAACGACGACTCACCAGAATTAATCGTCCTGCTTATCAAGCGCAGCCGTGATGTCGTCATACGAGAAACCCTGGCGAGCCAAATACTGCATCAGTTTTTGCCTGTCAGGATATCGAGCTTGCTTTTTTGCGATAACTTTCTGAAGCTCACTACTGTCGCTTCTATCCGTCTCACCCAAGAAACGTTCGATAATGGTCGATTCCACACCCTTGGTACGTAGCTCGGCCTGTAGTTTTCTCCGGCTCGCCCCTTTTGCCAGACTGCGATTCTCCACCCAGTATCGAGTAAACTTTTCATCATCAATATAGCCTTTCTCAACCAGACGGTCGAACACGCGGGACGTTACATCTGGTGAAATACCTTTTTTTATATCGCCCGTCTTCGTGCGCGTATCGCGAGTCTTCCTGTATAAATAGTCCCGAACTTCCCTGGCGCTATGCGGCCGCATGAGGCAATATTCAAGTGCACGAACATACACCTTGCCAAATACGCTTTCCTGCTCAAGTGCCGTCAGTTCTTCATCGCTATATTCCTGCCCTACCTTCAGGCCAAGGTCGGCGTACTGAAACACATCAAGCGAAAAACGATACTTACCATCAACCATCACATTGACGCGATTCTTATCCTTTTGCTGCGGGGTGATAGCGGTTATTTGCATATCTCTAGTATAGCAATGTTGAAACGCTTGCCTCGCGCGCAAATGTAAGCAAGCTCTCATTTCTCTCGTCTTGTAGTGCTATAGCAATACTGTCGTGTTGATTGTAACATTGGATCGCCTCGGAAATAAAAGTGAACTTTCATTTCGCTCAGCTCACCAATGCTATAATCGAGTTATGACAGCAGATAAACAACCCCAATCACTCGACACGCCGCCAGCACCGCAAACAACCCCTCTATACAAAGAAGGGCGTTACACAAAATTCTATCTTACAATGCTTATCCTCAGCACCATTGGTACCTCTTTTAGTTTACTGAGCCTCTTCGCGATTCCCCAGGCCCTCAATGAGCTCCGTACTAACCCAACGGTCTCAATCGTAAGCCTCATCGACACCCTTATCGTCCTCCCAGCCGCAATTGTCGCGCTCGTCCTTCTCTGGCAAAAGAAACTACTTGGCCTCTGGATTAAGCTTGGGACCTACGCAGCCTCAATTCTTAGTGTTGCCGTAAGCTTCCTATTCGTCAATGAGACGATCAAACAGGCGGTTGATATTGCCGTTAAAGACATGCCAGCAAATGACAATAGTCGTGATTTTATCACTTCGTTCACGACCGTAGCACTCTACGGCAGCATGGTACTTACCGTCGTCGTTAGCATCACCTTTGGTCTTCTTTGGTGGTTTGCCTGGAAGAATCAAGCAGCTGCCGACGCCAATAAGCAAAAATAGATGCCACAAAAAATACCCCGCCATAACAGCGGGGTATTTAAATAGTGACCGTATACTTCTACGCTTCGGCTTCGGCAACCTTTGCGCGCACCTTGGCATCAATCTCGTTGAGCACCTCAGGATTTTCCTTCAAGTACGCCTTGCTTGCTTCACGGCCTTGGCCGATCTTGGCATCGTTGTAATCGAACCATGCGCCAGCTTTGCCAACAATATTATGAAGAACAGCAAGATCAAGCACGTCGCCTGTCTTTGAAATACCTTCGTTATACATAATATCGAATTCAGCAACGCGGAAAGGAGGGGCGATCTTGTTTTTCACAACCTTCACCTTTGTGCGGTTACCAATGATATCTTCACCATTCTTGATCTGGCCCGTTCGGCGAATATCAAGACGAACCGATGCATAAAACTTCAGCGCGTTACCACCGGTAGTGGTTTCTGGATTACCAAACATCACGCCGATCTTCATACGAATCTGGTTAATGAAGATAACTGTCGTCTTGCTCTTATTGATAATACCAGTCAGCTTTCGAAGTGCCTGGCTCATAAGGCGCGCCTGAAGACCCATGTGGCTGTCGCCCATGTCGCCGTCAATCTCGGCCTGCGGCACCAATGCCGCGACAGAGTCGACCACTACGAGGTCAACCGCATTCGAGCGTACGAGCGTTTCGGCAATTTCGAGTGCCTGCTCACCGTTGTCTGGCTGCGATACGAGCAGATTGTCAGTATCAACGCCAAGCTTACGAGCATACGCTGGGTCAAGTGCATGTTCGGCATCGATGAACGCTGCCGTGCCACCTTGTTTCTGAATCTCGGCAATAGCGTGGAGTGTTAGTGTCGTCTTACCCGAACTCTCAGGTCCGTAGATTTCGATAATACGACCACGTGGATATCCGCCACCAAGCGCTAGGTCCAAACTCAATGCACCAGATGACACAAGTTCGACATCAACCGTCGTTGTATCACCAAGGCGGCGAATCGCACCATCACCAAACTGCTTATTAATTTGCTCTTGAGCAAGCCCAAGTGCCTTTAATTTTCCCTCACTTGCCACCGGCTTTTCACCAATTGCGGCCTTTTCAGACTTTTTCGCTGCCATAGTCAGTCCCCTCTCTTAAAATCTATTTCTATTATACGTTCCTTAGGCAAAATTTGCGAGCAATCTTTTCACTCGCTTCCTCGTGTTATAATAAGTCTAATGAAGCGTGCTCACGGATTTACTATTATCGAACTACTCGTTGCTATCGTGTTTCTTGCTGCCATCGGTGTGCTTTTCTTTATCCAGAAGAACAACCTGCAAATTGCCGGCCGCGACGAACAGCGCAAGGTCGCCATCAATACCATCTACTACGGCCTCGAAGAATCATTCCACGCAAAAAATGGCTATTATCCTGCCTCAATTGATGAAAAAACCCTCACCACCGTACCAGCGGAACTTTTTACCGATCCGCTCGGTGTTAAACTTGGCGACAGCGCATCGAACTATCGGTATGAACCACTCAATTGTACCGACAATAAATGCAAAGGCTACAACCTTCGCACCACTCTCGAAAATGAAGCCGATTTTGTTAAAACAAATCGTTCAAAATAACAACTAACTTTCGTCAGTATCAACCGGACGACCGTTCTTGAAGGCCTCAACTGCATTATTGAGTAGTGCTATCTGCTCTTTTGGATTAGCAACATACTTAAAACGATAGGTAGTTTCGTCACCCTCGGTCGATAGACGAATCGATCCGTAGTCGAGAAGGCTCTGCAATATACCCTCTTGGCGAAAACTAGCATCCTCGATATTACCCAGGCTGACAGTTTGTTCATGACGAGAAAAGAGGCTGAACTGCACTTCCTGAATCACGCTCTCATTTGTCAGGAAAAATTTATTGGCAAGATAGACGTAAATAACTGCGAATCCACCAAACGTAATAGCCGCCATGAGAGCAACTAGCGGAAAGAATACATCCTGTAGCGCCGGAAACGTGAATGTCGTACTACTCGCCGCGATGCTATTGTAACCAAAAAGGAAAAATAGCAGCATACCAAGTAAAAGTACCGTGAGTCCAACTGGCACGACGAGGCCAATCGGATGACGGCGCACGGCGCTAATGATATACTCGGCATCACTAAGATTCAAGAAAGGATACTGTTGCACCGATGCGTCGTGCTTAGCCTTTACTTCAGGACTCACTTCATACTTCACCGGCTCAACCGAACGTGAGAAGTGAACGATCTGGGGCGCTGCAACCGGAGCTTCCGGCATAGTCTGCACGGGAGGGTGTGCGTACAGTGGGCGGCCCTCTGCGTCGTAGGCAACGGGCTGGTTGTAGTCTGGCGGGGTCACTGATGGCTGTTCGGGTTTCATGCTTACATTATAGCAATATTACGCTATATTTGCCTCTGCTACAGGATGCACTCGCCCAAGATGCTTATATGCCTTGGCCGTTACGCGTCGTCCACGCGGCGTACGTTCAATAAATCCAAGCTGCAATAAA
>CAMLGO010000022.1 GCA_946479665.1 uncultured Candidatus Saccharibacteria bacterium | reverse complement strand
ACAGTCCTAGCCCCGCAAGAGAGTTGAGCCTCGCTCCTCCCTATATGCGGGGCTCAACTAATTCTCGGCTTTAATTACACTTATGCTTGCAAAGATCAGCCTCTTGGTTCATAACTATTCCTAGTCACTAGCCTCTTTAGCGGTGCAGGGATCCCGGCTCTATCGAGCCCAGATCCCTGCACCGTGCAGGCAGTCAGGCGATTGCCTGCTGACGCTGAGAGAAGGTGAAGTATGATTAATGCAGTCGGATACAATGTTTCGTATCATCGCAGTGCCTTTCGGACATCCGTAGAGCCTGATGGCATACGGCCCGATAAGCTAGAGGAAGTTCTTGAAGGACTGGCTCAATCTGTCCTACGAGTAAGCCGTGGCCGTTGGATTATTATTCCGCGAGATGCATACATCTCCCACCTGGCCGATACAACAATCGACTTGGTGGTATATGTTCCTGCCGGCGGCAACCAATACGAACAGGCACTCACAGCAGTCAGTCGGCTCGAGCAGGGCTTCGAGAGCTTCCTCCTCACCCTGCCGATAGACAAGTCACTCCGGATCATCGAAGAAGGCGGTCCGAAATGTGAAGACTGCGAGAGCAGGACGATCGATTGGATCCGCACCACTCCATATGCCGGAAACGAACGGTACTTCTGCGACAGGCATGCGGAGCTGCAATCGGATTTCGGTGGCAACGCCGCAACAAACCCGGACAACTTTATGTATGTCAGACAGCATCCGCTCGGTGTACGCATCGACAGCTAGCCCGCACTTCGCGGCGAAAAGAGCCCAGCCTTCAGTGGCTGAGAGCCATTCGTCCGCTGGAGGTGCGGGCTCTTTTCATCTTCGATCTCCATACCTCGCAAGCATTCAGCCTAGAGGACGAGAAAGCGATATCCTTTCACCCCTCCCTTGACCATATATTGCTCATGCTTCATAATCCACCGTAATGATGTGGCCATCACCAACCAGCAAAAGCTCATTCCGTGGTTTTACGATCGTGGAGCTTCTTATCGTTATTGTCGTCATCGGCATACTTGCAGCAATCACCATTGTGGCATTTAACGGCATCCAAGATAGAGCCCGTAATGCCTCGATCCAAAGTGATCTTACGAATTTTACTAAAAAAATTGAAGCGGCTCGGATAGATTCTAGCGATGGCCTATATCCAGCCGCATTAACTGCAGCTATGGACATTCACGCGACAAAGAGTGTCTACGCGGTCAACCGTAATAATTGGTACTATTGCGCAAGCACAGACCGCACACAATACGCCCTTGGCGTAGCTCTCACGGCAGCAGGAACAGGCTTCTTTATGTCATCCGTCAATGGAATGCAAGCTAGTGCCAACGTTGCCGATGCTACCACATGCCCGATAGTAGGCCGCGTTAATGGATCGCAAATGGGCTATACCTGGAATGGAACCAGTGGCGTATGGTCGACATGGGTGAATTAGCGATAATCCCGACCGGACAAGTAGTGATGGCAATTCTGCTATCATAGACACATGTCACGTTTCTCAAAACGCCTCTATATCGTCAACCTACTTGGTACGCTATTTTACTTGAGCTGCTTGCTGCAGTGGGCCTGGGCAATCTTGCCGTATATGCCAGGGATCGTTGAGTTCACTAAGCTATTCCACACCTCGCCAGAGCCACTAGTCGAGCCGGTGCAGACCATTCCCGCCGGTGAACCTCCTTCGATGACGTTGCTCATCGTTGCGTGTGTCATTACCGCCGTTATCATCACCCTCACTCTCTATGTGCTCGCGAAACTACCAACAGCCGTAGCAAAATCCGGCCAGAAGATTACTCAGCGCGCCTCGAATTTTATCGTGCCAGCCATCACCCATCACGCCCAACTTCCGCCAAAGAAGCGCCAACGACTAACAGCACGTGTGATTGCCTACTTAAAGCTTACGGTCTGTATAATTCCGATCATCCTGAGTGCTTGTACCTATTTTTTCAAAACCGAGCTTGGGTATGACATTACTATGATCATTGCAGCCGCGCTTGGTATTAGCACCCTTCTACTACTGAGTTCCCAGCTACTTGTTGCCAAGTGGCTCAAAGTCAGAAGCGAAACAATCTGGTAATACAGCACGGCCCTTCTTTGGTCTACTTTTTCTGCATCCGCTTTTTCTCGCGCTCGAGCTTCTTGTCACTCTCATCTTCTGCTTCTAGGAGGTCTTTGTCGGTAATATTGTGCTTTTTCATAATGGCATCGAGCTTAATATTGAGCGCTAAGTTGTCGCGGTTCTGAGTATTTTGAATAATAAATACCGTTAAGAATGTAATGATTGTCGTGCTCGTATTGACAATCAACTGCCACGTATCGGAAAAACCAAGCAATGGACCGCTGAGCGCCCATACTATCAGCAACCCAAGTGCCACTACAAACACCCACGGTCTTCCCAGAATCATCGAGACATTAGTCGTGAATCTTGTAAACATACCTGTTTTTTTCTTACTCATAAAACGTCTCCAATCCAAGTGTTAGTTATTTCTTAGCGTGCCACTTCCCATCGTCAGCCTTTTCGTATTTCTTTTTCACAGCGCTCCAGGCTACCTTATGCGCCACTGTTTCTCTATCTTCGTGACCACGGCGGTCCTCCGGGTTTTGATATTCGCTGTAGGCGTGATTAAATGCCACTTTGTAGATAATCTGCGCGTGCGAAGGGAGTGCATTCCTTACACTTTCTGGTAGTTCACTGGTAGATGAATATGGCATATTTCCTCCTTTATGAAATTGGCTTGCCGCCGGTTACTCCAATAACTTCAGCAGTGATATAACTCGATTCTTGAGAGGCCAAAAATACATATGTCGAGGCAAGCTCCGCTGGCTGTCCAGCGCGCCCAAGTGGTGTATCTTCGCCAAACTTCTCTAATTTTTCAGGTGGCTGGCCGCGACTCGGTTGGAGAGGTGTCCATACCGGGCCGGGCGCAACGGCATTGACGCGTATACCCTTTTTAGCGAGCATCTGAGCAAGGCCTTTCGTAAACGTCGTAATGGCACCTTTCGAGGAAGCGTAGTCAAGCAGACCAGGTGACGGCTGATATGACTGAATCGAGGTAGTATTGATAATTGCGGAACCTGCAGGCATATATTTTACAGCCGCTTTTGTAATCCAAAACATTGCAAAAACATTTGTCTCAAATGTCTTTTGGAATTGCTCGGTAGTAAGCTGCTCAAAATCTTCAATAAACACTTGCTTACCGGCGTTATTCACTAAAATATCGAGTGAGCCAAACGCGTCGACCACCTCTTCGACCATATCCTGGCAAAATCCCTCATTCGTAATGTCTCCCGGAATAGCCAGCGACTTGCGGCCAGCGGCTTCAATCTCTGAGATAACCGCTTTTGCATCCGCCTCTTCTTGGGGAAGATACGATATAGCCACATCCGCTCCCTCACGCGCATACGCAATTGCAACGGCGCGGACGATCCAAGAGTCGCCACCCGTAATAAGTGCTCTCCTGCCATCCAATCGACCTTTGCCGACATAGGTCATTTCACCGTGATCAGCCTGGGGCTGAAGCTTTTTATCGAGTCCCGGCTCTGATTGCTTCTGTTCTTTGTTAATGTCTGGTTGATTATACTGATCTGTTGGATCTTGTATTGTATATTGATCTTCGTAGCTCATATACACCTCCTGAATTATCAAAGCGCATCCGAGAGAATCGCTCTACCTTCTATTATACGCTCCTCATTGATATCGCGTATTTGAGGCACCTCAAAAAACGTTGCCACTCGAAAGAATATATTCGCACACTCTTCTCTTATTTACTGGTGCTATAATAAAGCTACTGCTTATTTATGAACGCAAAACAAACACGCATATTACTCATCGTCAGCTGCCTCTTAGCTGTTATGATTATTGGCGCCATTCTATATCGCATCCATTCACTGCGACCGCTTGAGATTGGCTCTACGGATACCAGCTTGGTTGAGACTGATCCGATCGACCATACGCAATCAGTTGGCGGCACAGTGACCACCCCTCAAGCGTCAGCACGTACGCCCGCTCCGGCCATGCCAAAAGTAATCCCACCTCTTCCCGTTAATCAATCAGCCACCCCAAAGCAAGCAGCTATTCGGGCGAGCGTGGCAAAAGAATACCCGTACTATGCCCTCCTGCTGCCAAATGATCCATATGCCCAATCCAGCTGGGCGCTACAGTCCACCCGGACACCATCCGCCTGGAACCAAACCACTGGCTCTTCAGTTGTGGTTGCAGTTATCGATAGCGGCTTTGCGCTCAATCATGAAGACCTTAAGTCACAGTGGTATCAAAACCCAGGTGAAACCGGAACGACAAAAGCAGGCGACCGCTGCTGGACAGGCGGAGCCCAAAACAAAGCCAATAATAACTGCGACGATGACAACAATGGCTACATTGACGATAATAGTGGTTGGAATTTCGTGATGTCTAGCAATAACCCACAAGCCGGGCAGCTTAACGTAAATGGCGCAGCCGTATCACATGGTACCGAGACGGCCGGGCTTGCCGGTGCAGCAAGCAACAATGGGCTCGGCATTGCTTCATTCAACTGGGGAACGCGCCTTATGCCACTGCAAGCTCTTAATGACGATGGTGCTGGCTATACCAGTGATGTCATTGCCGCACTCTACTACGCCGTCGACAACGGCGCTCAAGTTATAAACATGAGCTTAGGTGGTAGTCAGCTTGACCCGGCCATGCAGACCGCCATCGACTACGCCTATGATCATAATGTCGTGGTAATCGCGGCTGCGGGCAACTGTGGAACCGGCCAGGAACTCGGCTGCGATCCAAACACGCCAGGCGCTATGAGTTACCCGGCCCTAAATAATCATGTTATTGCCGTTGGCGCCACCGACAGTGCCAACGGACATGCTAGTTTCAGCAGCTACGGCCCCGGTCTCGATGTCGTCGCGCCTGGTGCCGGAAATATCGTGTCACCAATGTGGCAACCAAGCAACCAAACGACAAGCTATGCGGGCAGTCTGTATGGCACTTCTTTTGCTACGCCTTTTGTCACCAGCCTTGCTGCCCTGATTAAATCTGTCCGGCTAAGCACTTCAGTCGATGATCTCACGGCGCTTATCGACGGCTCGGCCCAAAAAGTAAGTGCGATGACAGGCAAGGCCTATACGCCACTGTATGGCCATGGACTTATTAACAGTAACTCTGCCATTACTATCGCCAACTCTCTCAACGCTTCATCGTCGACTCCCGTGTTACGCCAAACTGGTAATGAAGTTTCAGAACATAGTTTCTCGGGCAGCTCCATCGTGGCCAGCGGTTGCCAAGTTGCCTCAGATACCTATTGCACCGCCTGGTTCCACGACGAAACAACTGGCTATGACCGCTACCTACCCTATACAAAAGCCGATACCACCGGCTCGACCGGCTGGTCCTGGACGGGTGATTTGCTGCAGTCAGACGTATGGTCAGTGCGCACTGTTCAAGGCACTGTCACTTCATCAACGCCGTACTTGCTGTTCTCAAAATAAATTCCTACTAAGTAGACTCATTTACCGTGAGCGTTCTTCTGCTTGTCGTCATCGTCTTCCTTATCATATTCCTCGTCATCACCATGCTCTTCGAGGTGTCGGCGCGCTTCCTCAATACCGCGATACGGCGAATTCCAGTCCATGTCAGGCTCCTCCGGCTCGTCGTCCATAAAAGGATCGCCGAGATCCGGATCGTCATCAATCTCATCATCATAATCGGGAAGTTGGGTTTTATCGTATTGTCGTATCATATTCACCTCCTTCTGCCAGCTTATTGCAACTTTAGTATACGAATATTAGAGACTGAGCAATGTGATAAAATTCACATACCGCAGCTTCTGCCGCCAGCTAGCCGATACGTTGTTTATTTGCTACACTGACTCTACTATGCATAAACTTTTTGAGCGCAACCATGACCCTATTTGGCACGCGCAACTCGCCCTGTTGTCCGTCGTCTGCCTGCAGTTCTTCACCAATTCAGCCCTTCTGCCATTTAATAAGTTTGCCATTATCGGCCTTGAGCTCTTTTTGATCATCATTCTGACCTTTATTACCCCGGCTGGCTACGGACAAGTGAGTAAAACACGCCGAGCGCTCGGCATTGGGCTGATCGGCTTCATCACACTTATCAATATCGTTTCACTCGCCCTGCTACTCAGCGCGCTGTTTTTTGGCGACAAAGCAGTGGATGGTCATGACCTGCTTATCAACGGCCTTGTCATCTATGTCACCAATATCATGATGTTCGCGCTTTGGTACTGGGAAATGGATGGCGGCGGACCAGAAAAGCGCGCCACCAACACAACATCGCGCGAAGATTTTATCTTTCCGCAGATGCTTCATCCACTCGTCTTTACAAAGAGGTGGCTGCCAGGTTTTGTCGATTATCTCTATCTTTCGGCAACTAATGTCACCAACTTCGCTTCAGCCGACACTATACCTGTATCGCGCCGCGCTAAAGCCCTCATGATGATTCAAGCACTCGCTTCGGTCATTACTATCGTGCTTGTTGCCGCCAGGGCAATTAATATCTTGCAATAAATAGTTCTACTTAATGTCGCCGAATGTTTGTTCAGTATAACCACTGACACCGTCGGCCCAGTTCTTAATTACCTTGCCATAGCGTAGGTTATCGGCTCGAACATCATCACGACTGACCAGCCGACTTTCAGCGATCTCATTACGCTGAAGGACGACTTTCGATTTGTCGTCCTCGGATAGTGCGGCCTTAAATACAAACTGATACGTCATCAACTGGCGACTCGTGCGCGAGGCGACCCATCCAAATGTTACTGCCGACTCGTCGAGTACGATTCCGACCTCTTCAAAAACTTCACGGATAGCTGCTTGTTTTGGTGACTCCCCAATATCAAGCATACCGCCAGGGAACGTCCAATACTCTTTATAATGAGCTTTGACGATCAATACCCTACCGGCTGCATCCTCAAGAATGATACTTGCACTCGCGACTCGTTTATCAAAGCTATCGAGCCATGTAGCTTTTTGATCAGGAGTATATACGTGCATCACACTTTTACTTGGCGAATTCTATCGCACGTGTTTCGCGAATCACATTGACTTTAATGGTGCCCGGATACTGCATCGTACTCTCAATCTTTGTAGCGATATCTCGTGCTAATTTAATAGCATTGAGGTCATCGATCGCCTTCGGACTGACAATCACACGGATTTCACGACCAGCTGAGATGGCATACGCCTTATCAATACCATCGAAGCTCAGGGCAACATTCTCAAGATCCCGCATACGCTCCGAGAAGTTCTCGGCACTAATGTTGCGAGCACCTGGACGCGCAGCCGATACGGCGTCAACCACACGAACGACGAGTGCCTCTGGCGTCGTAGCCTCCACGTCATCATGATGCGCTTCAATCGCGTGAGCAATATCTTCACTCATACCGTACTTACGAGCGAGCTCAGCACCAATATGGTGATGTTTGCCTTCCACCTTGTGCGTCACCGCCTTGCCAACATCGTGCAAGAGCGTTGCAATCTTCGTCACGCGCACATTTGCACCGATTTCTTCGGCAATAAGACCGGCCATATGCGCCATCTCCGTGCTATGCAGAAGTACGTTTTGGCCATATGACGTGCGATACTTAAGCTCACCAAGAAGACGTAGCATTTCTTTTGGAATACCCACAACACCGACTTCTCGAGCCGTGTCTTCTCCAGCACGAACAATATCTTTTTCAATTTGCTTTTCAGCCTTGGCTACTACTTCTTCGATGCGACCCGGGTGAATGCGCCCATCTTTCATAAGCATTTCAAGTGTCAGACGAGCCACCTGGCGGCGGATCGGATCGAAGCTGCTAAGCACCACCATGCCCGGCGTGTCATCAACCAAAATATCAACACCAGTTGCGCGCTGCAGCGCCTGGATATTACGACCTTCCTTGCCGATGATACGACCTTTCATCTCATCGTCGGTTAGTTTGATTGCCGTCACTGTTCGCTCGGCCGTCACTTCAGAGCTCATGCGTTCCATGGCTGTTACAAGAATCGTCTGTGCGCGTTCCTCAGCATCTTCCTGAGCGTCATGCTGCAGTTTATTCACAAGTCCGACGAGATCGTGTTTAATATCACGCTCGGTCATCTGAAGCAACTTGTCGGCGGCATCGGCTTTTTTAAGCCCGGCAATCTTTTCTAGTTTCTCCTGCTGCTTCGTGCGGATATCGCGAATCTCCACCTTCAGTTCTTCAACCTCATCCTCTTGGCTGCGCAGCTTCTCAGTACGCTTGTCGAGCTCGTCAAGCTTACGATCGAGTGTCACTTCTCGGTCAGCCAAGCGATTTTCTGTTTTCTTCCACTCTTGACGTCGCTCGTTTTCAAGCTGGACCGCCTCGTCTTTCGCCCTTAATACAATGTCACTAGCCTTAGACTTGGCCTGTGCTATTTCTTTTTCGGCGCGGTTCTTACCTGCAGCAGCTTGGCGCTTTTGGTAAACTACTGTGCCTCCGGCGCCAAAAATAACCCCAAGAATTGCGGCAATTATCCCCTCTATCATGTCTGTTCCTTTCTTCGCATCACCGGCAGTCAATTAACAAGAATATGTCTCAGTAGCAAAAGTTAACGGTGAGCGTGTGTTTATCAAAAATATAATCAGAGCCTTAATATAAAAGCTATTCTTATTGTAGCGCTCTTTACAGCATATCGGCAAGCACGAAAAGAATTAGTTAGTGAATGAGCCCCAGACAGCACGCGGTCCAGTCGGAATCCACGATGAGTTTGTCGGAACAGTCGCGCCATTTTCACAATTCCAGCCCGGTGAAATAGTTGCCCCGTTTGTACTATTAAGCCCGAAGACACCAAGTACATAATAATCACCGCGGGCCGCCGGGCACGTCACACCCCAGCTACTCGTTCCCGCAACATAGCGATAGTAGTAATAAAAGTTGTTAGCACCGTTCGCCGGATCAACTGGCGTCTTGCCAATGTAAGGTTTGAGCGCGGACATGAAGTTCTGTGGATCGGTGTAGCTATATTCCCAGCTCGCAGCATTTTCGTCGGGGTACTCGCCGTTGAAACTCTTGTAGACTTCCAAGGCTTTGCGAATAGCGTTAATGTCACTCATGCGAGCACTGTCTCTTGCTCGCCCCTGTATGCCATTGTATGCAACGACCGTAATAGCAGCGAGGATGCCTATAACAACGATCACGACCAGAAGTTCGACGATCGTAAATCCACGTTGCTTCATAGCCGCCTCCCTATTTTTACTATTAGCGTTGTTGTGTTTGATTCTATATTAGCACAAGAATAATTGTCTACTTGCGTGGCTTTGTGATGTGCGCCTCACTGCCATATTCCGGCAAGACGATCTTGTCGTCTTCACCAGCCTTCAGCCGCGCCAACGCGTCGGCTTGCCAGTCATCACCAGTCGCTCCAACGATAGGAAGCCTTAGCGCATCGGCGGCAGTATTAAGAACTGTCAAACCAATGCGAAGTCCAGTAAAGCTACCAGGACCCTTAAATACGCCGATACCGTCCACATCCTGCCAGGTCTTTCCCTGAGCCTCAAGTTGCTGCTGAATATATGACAGTATTCCTTTTGCGAGCGTACGGTCGGCCTGCCACTCGGCCGCCACCTGCGCACTGCCATCGACAAGCACAAGTTTACAGACAGGTGTAGAAGTATCAAGCAGAAGAATCATGCGAGCTGCTCCATAAGCAGACGGCTACTTACGCCGCCGGCAGTAAGTTCAATTTGTCGTGTCGTTTCACCTGGTGAGGTAATCCGAATACCAAGATGATCCTCGGGCAACACCCCCTTCACGATATCGGCCCACTCAATAATCGTAACCACTCTGGGGTCGTGAAGCGTTTCGTGCAGCTCATCGGCCATAATACCCGCATCGTGCAAGCGGTAAAAATCATAGTGTGCAAGCTCACGCCCTTCGCTGGCCTCATAGACACGACTAATCGTGAAGCTTGGACTTTGGACGTCCTCGTCGATCTTCATTCCTGAAGCAATGCCCTTTGTCAGAGTTGTCTTGCCAGCCCCAACATCGCCAATAAGCTCAATCGCCTCGCCGCCATGAAGCAGCGCACCAAGTCGTGCACCGAACTGCTTCATTTCGTCTTCGCTATAAACCTCAATAATCACTTGATCCATTATACCACTCTAAAAAGTCCGGAA
>CAMLGO010000021.1 GCA_946479665.1 uncultured Candidatus Saccharibacteria bacterium | reverse complement strand
ATCGGAGATCAATGCCTCACTACGCGATATCGATCAGCCGCTTGATGACAAGAAATTAACTCGCAGACAGCGTCGTAAGGCTAATAAGAAGCCGATGACACGCCGTCGCCGCATTATCAAGTGGGCGATTATTGGTATTTTAGTGCTAATGTTGGCAGCCGGCGGTTACTTTGCTTTTAAGGCCTTTTCAACAGGAAGCAAGATTTTTAAGGGTAATATTCTCGACGCCTTTACACAGAACGTGCCTCTCAAGCAAGACAGCAATGGTCGCAGTAACATTCTCATCTTTGGAACAGCCGAAGACGATGAGGGCGGTCAGCATAGCGGCGGTAACTTAACAGATTCGATTATGGTGCTTAGTATCGACCAGACGCGAAAAGATGCGTACATGGTCAGTTTGCCTCGTGACCTTTGGGTACAGTATGCCGAGACCTGTACGGTAGGCAACCAAGGCAAGCTCAACGCCGCTTATTTCTGTGCCTCTGACGATGGAACTAGTGAGGATGCTGGCTCTCAGGCGTTACGCACCAAAGCAGGCGAGATTACTGGCCTTGATGTTCAATACAGCGTTCACATGAATTTCAAGGCTGTTGTCGAGGCTGTCAACGCTGTCGGTGGTGTCGACGTCACTGTTGACTCGGAAGACCCGCGTGGCGTATTTGATCCAATCATGGACTGGAGGTGTAATAATCAGTGTCACTTTGTTGACTATAAGCAAGGCGAGAGAGCTCATATGGATGGTGATCACGCCTTAGCATTTGCTCGTGCTCGCAACTCTGAGGGCGGCTATGGATTGCCTCGTGGCAACTTTGACCGCGAAAAGAATCAGCAGAAGGTACTTATGGCTCTACGTGAGAAGGCGGTGAGCGCTGGAACATTGACAAACTTTGGTGCTGTTACGGGGTTGATGGACGCGCTTGGCAACAATTTGCATACCAACTTTGACGCCAAGGAGATTCGCACGCTTATGGCACTCGGCAACGACATCAAGAACGACCAAGTGAAGTCGATCAGTCTTGTCGATGAAGGCGCAGAGCTCGTTACGACTGGCAATGTAGGTGGACAGAGTATAGTTCGTCCGGTCGCTGGCCTGTATGACTATACGGCTATTCAGGCTCATATTCGCGAAGAGGTATCGAATGATCCAGTGACGAAAGAGAAAGCTGGGATCGAAGTTCTTAATGGCTCGCAGACACCCGGCGTCGCACAAAAGCAGGCCGACAAGCTAAACGAACAGGGCCTTATTGTGAGCGATGTCGGCAATGCGCCCGAGGGGCAGTACGATAAGGTGGCTATCTACCAAATTGGTACAGGAAACCCCGCGACAGCTGCGAAACTTAAGGCAGTATATGGTGTTGAGATAAAAGCAACTGCTCCACCGTTCCAGGTGGTAGGCGATGCGAAATTTGTTGTCGTCTTCGGTGCCGATCCGGACGCTTCAAATCAGTAAGACGTGCTATAATTGAGCAAGGATTATGGATTTTTTAAAAGTTGCAAAACGACGATCATTCATTAGTGGTCTTGTCTATAACGCGCTCAATGTCGCACTTGCGATTGCAGTGCTCATTGTCGTGCAAACATCGGGCTCGGCGTTACCGGCCTTTCTTTTGGTATTACTAAGTAAGTGGCGCGTGCTTGCGGTTCGTCCGCGCTACTGGTTTGCTCATGTTCAGGCGAACCTTGTCGACTTTATTGTTAGTATCGGACTGGTGATTCTACTGAGTGCTGCGAATACTAAAGAGGGCTTTTGGTTACAGATTATTATCACCGTTCTCTACATTCTGTGGCTCCTCTTCTTGAAGCCCCGTTCGAAGCGCAGCCTTGTTGTCGCGCAGGCTGGCGTCGCTGCCTTTATCGGTGTGACGGCACTATATATCGTGTCATTTGCATGGCCGACATCAGTGGTCGTGCTGCTTATGTGGCTTATTGGTTACTCGGTTGCGCGTCATGTTTTGAGTGCCTACGACGAAACTCATATTCTTTTCTTGAGTTTGCTGTGGGGATTTGTTTTTGCTGAATTTGGTTGGCTGGCGTATCACTGGGCGGTTGCCTATGCTATTCCTGGGCTTGTCGGTATTAAGATTCCGCAAATAGCTATCATCCTCTTGGCAATTAGCTTCGTGGTTGAGCGGGGATACGAGTCGCATACCCGGCATAAAAGCGTACGTATGAGCGATATTATTCTGCCACTTCTTCTATCGGCGAGTATCATTGCGCTTTTATTGCTGCGATTCAACGACGTTGGACTCGGCAGTTAATCTCTCAGTAAACTATAAGAACGGAGCGATAGAATAATGAATATGAATACCGCATCGACATCTTCTCAGACAGCCGATCAATCTCCTGCGGATGATCAACCGCTTCAGACGCCTAAGGCACCGGCGAGTAACTTCCATGCCCGTCGCAATCGGGTCATTCTCGTCACGGGTGTTATTGTACTTGGCTTGGCGGCTGGCTTTGGCGGTAGTGCACTTCAAAGCATGCTCCAAAAACCGCTTACGCAGTTGATACAAAACAGTAATGGCCAGGATGGCAATCTGATTGTTAGTGGCGAGGAAGAGGATATTGCATCGGTAGCGGCCAAGGTGTCACCGAGTGTCGTATCGATTATAACGACGGTTCAATCTCGCTCTACCGGAATGGGCGAGGGCGCTGGTACGGGTATTATCATTAGTGCTGACGGCTACATCATGACGAATAAGCACGTTATTAGCGACGCGAGTGATGTTTCTGTGGTCACGTCGGACGGTACGACCTATGATAACGTCAAGGTTGTGGGTGCTGATCCGCTCAATGACGTGGCATTTTTGAAAGTTGCCGGCGTATCTAATTTGAAGCCAGCCGAGATCGGTGATTCAAGCTCGATTCGAATCGGCCAAAAAGTCGTCGCTATCGGTAATGCACTGGGGCAATATCAAAATACAGTCACAAGTGGCATTATCTCTGGTACAGGGCGGCCGGTTTCAGCTCAGGCGGGGGAAACGGTCGAGACATTGACTGATCTACTGCAGACAGACGCCTCGATTAACCCTGGCAACTCAGGCGGTCCGCTCGTCAATGTAGCAGGCCAGGTGATCGGTATCAATACGGCAATCGCATCGGATGCTACCGGTATTGGTTTCGCAATCCCGATCAATGCAGCGAAAGGTCTCATGAACGGTGTCTTGCAGTCGGGGAAAATCAGTCGCGCCTACTTAGGGGTGAGTTACCAGGCGGTAACACCGGAAATTGCTAAGCAATATCATTTGTCGGTTTCGAAGGGCGCATATGTTGTTGCTGCAAATCAGACGGCGAATGCTGTTGTTAAGGATGGCCCTGCTGATAAGGCCGGGGTGAAAGATCGGGATATCATTACGAAGATCAATGACAAAGAGGTCGGTGATAAAGGTGGTGTCGCAAGCCTTATTGGTGAATATAAACCAGGCGATACAGTTCAGTTAACCATTCTTCGCGACGGTAAAACGCTTACTATTCGCGTGACGCTTGCTGCGTATAGTAGTTAAGCCTTTTTAAGGCAGATAATGAAGCCTTGACGCAAGGTTTCCTGGAAGCCATGAGCGGCGCCATACTCACCGATAGCATCAAGCTGGGACGTGTCGGCTTCAAGGAGAAGATACCCCTCTTGTGGTAGCCGAGTGCTGGCTTGTCGAATTAATTTTTTGATCAAATAAAGACCCTTGTCCTCGGCAAAAAGTGCGAGCGCTGGTTCGTGCTCGAGCTCGGGTGGCGTTTCCCAGCCGCGGTCGACATACGGGAGGTTAGCGAGGATAAAATCTGGCGATATAGGATAGTCCGCGAGAAGGTCACTTTGCAAGATTGTCACCTCGGCTTGCAGTTGCCGGCTGTTTTTTGTCGCCACGGCAAGAGCGTGCCTGCTAATGTCGGCGAGAGTAACATCAAGTTCCGGTAGTTCAAGTTTGGCGCTGATACCGAGGCAGCCGCTGCCAGTGCCGACGTCGACCAGTTTAAGACGGGGCGATCCAAGGAGTCGCGGCGGTGTATTCTTGACGAGTTCTTTTAATAGATCGATCATTGCTTCTGATTCGGGCCGAGGGATGAGCGTGGCAGTTGTCACGTGGAAAAGCCGGCCGTAGAATTCCTTGTGGCCGATGATATAGGCGATAGGTACGCGGTCGGCACGAAGAGCAAGGCGCGCTTCGGCAATCTCGAACTCGCGCTCGCTTAATACTTGGTCGATATGAGCGTGAAGGTAGGTGCGATTTTTGCGCAGCGTGTGTGCCAAGATGAGTTCGGCATCAAGTCGCGCAGAAGGGATGTCGGCATATTTTAGCCGATGAGTAGCGTTCTTTAGCCACTCGCTAATTGCTGGCATTTTGGGCCGCGAGTTCGCGTTCATAGGCTTGAAGGTGCTCGATTAAATCTTCAATACTACCATTGAGGGCCGATGGAATATTGCTGCGGCTATAACCAATGCGATGATCGGTAATGCGGTCTTGTGGGAAGTTGTAGGTGCGAATCTTTTCGCTCCGGTCGCCGCTACCGATAAGGCTGCGTCGTTCGGCGGCGAGCTTTGACTGCTCTTCGTCAATCTTGGCTTGAAGAAGGCGAGAACGGAGAACGCTCATAGCCTTCTCTTTGTTCTTGATCTGCGATTTCTCGTCTTGGTTGGTTACTACTAGGCCAGTTGGAAGGTGAGTGATGCGGACGGCGCTATCGGTCGTGTTGACACTCTGGCCGCCGTGTCCGCCAGCACGATACACGTCAATCTTCAGATCACCAGCTGCTATCTCAATGTCGGTTTCTTCTGCTTCTGGAAGGACTGCAACAGTGACGGTAGAGGTGTGGATGCGACCCTGCGACTCAGTTGCTGGTACGCGCTGGACACGGTGCACGCCTGATTCGAACTTCAGTTGCGAGTAGGGAGCGTCGCCCTTAACACTAAAGACAACTTCTTTGTAGCCGCCGGTATCGTTGGCACTTTCCGAAATGAGCTCAGTCTTAAGGTTGTGTGTTTCACAGTAGCGCAGGTACATGCGGTAGAGTTCGGCGCCAAACAAACTTGCTTCGTCGCCACCGGCACCGGCACGGATTTCAATAATAACGTTTTTCTCGTCATTTGGGTCTTTTGGTGCAAGCATAATGAAGAGTTCGTCTTCAAGTTGGACGAGTTTTTCTTCAGTTTCGCTTACTTCCATCTTTGCGAGCTCGGCCAGTTCATCACCGCCAGACGCCAGCTCTTTAGCCTCTTTGAGATGGGCCTCGAGTGTTTGGCGGAGAATAGCCTTTTCCAAAATAGCCTCAAGTTCGGTGAAGCGCTTATTTTTAGAGCTAAAATCAGGGTCGGCGTAGGCATTCGGCTGTGCGAGAAAATCACCGAGTTCGGCTTTCTCTTTTGTTAGGTCGTCGATATTGAGGCTAATCTTTGGCATGTTGTTTTTCTGCGTAGCTGAGGGTTTATAATTCTATTGTAACAAAAAAGAGACTGCGAAACGGCAGTCTCTTTTTTGAAAGACGCTAGTTTGTTGAGCCGTCTTTTTTAGCTTTTTGCGCAGCTGCTTTTTTAGCTTTGCTGGCAAGTGCTTCTTTGCGTGCTTCGGCAGCAGCAAACTTCGCCTTGAAGCGATCCACACGACCTTCGGTGTCGATAATCTTCTCTTCACCTGTAAAGAACGGGTGAGATGCTGATGAGATGTGGACTTTCACGAGTGGGTACTCGTTGCCATCTTCCCATTTAACTGTGTCATTCGTTTGCGCAGTTGACTGAGTCAAAAAGGCAAACCCGGCCACATCGTCGCTAAATACGACAGGGCGGTAATCTGTTGGGTGTATACTGCTTTTCATAATCTGTACCATTGTATCCCTTTTGGGGTGAAAAGTCAAAGGTGGCTGGCTGCTTTATATCCTTGCAACCATAGCCATAAGCAGTACAATGGGTATAGATATGAATAGGCGACATTCTTATGTAAAAAAGGCGGGCTTTACGATTGTTGAGCTTGTCGTCGTGATTGCTGTTATCGCTATTCTTGCGACGATTGGCACCGCATCGTATCGTATTATGCAAGATAGGACGAGCCTTGCGACAATCGATACGAACCTAAAGGGCATGAATGCTGCGGTTGAGCGATATTACTCAAAGAATGGTAGCTATCCTTCAACAAGTGGGGCATGGTATTACCGTTCGGCAATTAATAATCCACCGAGTGGCGTCAACTTTATACCCGGCCTTGTGTCCGGCGGCTATTATACCGGTGATCTCCCCGACGTCACTACCGGCTCAAAGACCGACGTATGGAACAATACGTTCATCTATCGATCAAATGGCACGGACTACAAATTGGTGCGTCTTAACGGGTCGATGGCTTCTAGCGAAATGTCGAGCGTTGACTCTAAATTAGTTGATCCTGCCCGCACGACCACTGCCTGGGGCTACTGGACACCAGGCGCTGCGAACTGGTAATTATCGTCTCCATCTCATGAGGGTATAGGATATGTCAGAACTAGCAAAAATTACATTAGATAAACCTGAGCGTGAACACTCAGATAGTGAGATTTTTAATAGAGCATTGGATGATATCGCTCAGGTTGAAAAAGCAGTAAGCGAACGTTTAGGGCTTGAGCTTGGATCGCCCGGGGCTATCGCTGCAACAGATGAAGCACTTGTGCATATTGCTGGCGAAACAATAGATTCGGCCACATCAAAAGAGGAGGCTCGCAGTACGGTCGAGGATGTATTGATTGAAGGCGCGCTAGAGGTGGTAGGCGATAGGTGGTCCTCTGCGCAGAATCCTATCGTTATGCTTGAGCAGGCGGGGTATGGCGATGATCTTACGAGAGTCGTGCATGGTCTGCATGAAGCGCAAGTGGAGCTGCCGGATCATCAAGAAGTAGCCGAGATTATTGCGCGTGAGATAGAAAAGCTGGGCGAGCATCCAGTTATGACTGAGAATGTGCGTGGCGTGGAATACATTCCCTCTAAAAAGGAGGGGCTGGAAGGTGCTCTCGAGCGTGCCGAAACATTAGCAGAGGCTGGTATTGAAAGGTCTGATTTTCGTGGCCCGGAGGTTCGAGAGGCAATTAAGGGTTACTACGCTGATCATGAGGCGGCGCTTCAAATGGTAGGAGATATCATCAGGGGAACGGCGATGAAAGATGACATCGAAAAAGTGCTGACTGTGAGCGATGGCGGTTCTATTATTGCCAATGAGCAGCTCAGGGAGGCGATTCGCGTACTTAATAGTCTTGATCAAGAGCAAAAAATAAACGAGCGTAATGAGTTTGCCGAGACGGTGCTTGATACGCTGTACTGCGAACCATGCATTGGCCAGTTAACACTCGACGAAGATGTTATTAATCGGGTCGCTCGTGAGAAAGCCCAGTTAATGCTCGCTGTCTCTTGGCGAGCCAAATATTATCTCTCGATAGAACAATGCCAAGAAGAGGAAGCGTCCAGGATAAGAAGCGTCAGAAAGTCGACGATCAATGAGACGCGTCACGCAGGGCAACTGCTGTTTCATAATACGGTTTATGGTCACGACATGGGCTGGAATGGGAGTCTGCGCGGCCGGCATCGGCAGCGAAATACTCAAGATAAGGTTTCTATCACAACTGTCGACTTACCGGATCATGCACGGCTACCTCACTGGTCTGAGTTGTATGATCCAATTGGATATAAGCAGCCGCAGGAGAACAATAGGTCGGTTGAAAGTATGCAGGCACTAACAGTCGCAGTGCCCCTTGGAGAAATCGTTAAGCAGGCTCCATTTGGACGTGGTTTAGAATATGCTGTAGTTGAGGCGAAAGACGATCGCGATGTTGTGGCCTCATCGGTGGGTTCTGAAGATGAGCCAGTCGTTGGAGAGATAGGGCCTGGTGCATCAGACAACATGGGAGTGGATTTAGCTTCTATTGATCGGGTATTCTGGGCATCAAGTGATGATCCTGATACGGGGGCCGACTATGACATTCCGATTCTTGGAGCGGATATTATGCGCATGGATGACACGCAAGGATTTGAAGTGCCGGTCGTGTACCAGATTCAATCCGACAGTGATAGGTTGCGCAATTACAATCGAGCCGTAAAGGACGAGGATAGAGTTGATGGAATCAGGGCGGACATGGATACGTACAGCCAGCGTGAGCTGCTTCATGAGCACGGCTCAGCAGTGAATAACGTGGGCGCTGGCGCAGGCTACGGCCATCCAAATCGGGTGAGTATCGAAGATATTCGCTTAAATATGGACTCTCCTGCTATTGATTGGGCGAATGGCGGTGCCTCGCTGGCACTTAGAGGAGGCGAGTACGGGATCAGAAGGGGCGAGCAAGAGCACGCTGCCGAGGAGTCGATTCGCAAGATCCAACAAGAGAGTATGAATCGTTTTAAGAACGAATATGTTGTGCCGCTAAGGGCTATTGGCGGGAAGTTAGGCAGGTTAGGTGATAATGCCGTCAATCATCAGTACGGTGAAAAACTTGAGGATAGCCTGCGTAGACTCAGTTGAGACGGGTATGACGTGCTATCGCCACCCCCGTTGACACGAGTGTCGAGAGCTGTTATGATGATTCGGTAACACTATTTAACGACACAACCCGTGTCATAACTCCTGAAACTTTCAGGGATACGGGTGAGGAACAAAGGAGTTCTAACTTTATGGCAGTAGCTGTAGATATTAAAGCTTTGCTCGAAGCTGGTGTCCACTTTGGACACAAAACGAGCCGTTGGCACCCTAAGATGGCGCCATACATTCACTCTAAGCGCCAAGACAGTCACATCATTGACTTGACGAAGACTGTTGAAGGACTTGAAAAAGCACTTCCAGTTATCACTAAAGTTGCAGCAAGTGGCAAGCAAGTGCTTTTCGTAGGTACAAAGAAGCAGGCGAAAGAGCTTGTTCAGACTGCTGCAGTTAGCGTTAACCAGCCGTTCGTAACTGAACGTTGGGTTGGTGGTATGCTAACAAACGTCGACACTATGGGACAGCAGATCAAGAAGCTCAAAGACCTTGAAAAGCGCATGGCGAGTGGTGACCTTGAAAAGCGCTACAACAAGCTTGAAGTACAGCGCTATCAGGAAGAAATCGATGAGCTAAACGTGAAATACGGCGGCATCAAAGATCTTAACGGCAAGCCAGGCCTCGTATTTGTGACCGACGTGATTGCCGATGCAAACGCAATCAAAGAAGCAAAAACACTTGGCGTACCTGTGGTAGCTATTGTTGATACCAACGCTGATCCAAGCCTCGTTGACTACGTTATTCCTGCAAACGACGATGCAATCAAGGGTCTTGAGCTCCTTCTGAGCTACGCGACTGCTGCGGTTGCTGAAGGCGCCGGTACTCAAAAAGTTGCTGATAAAACAGAGGAGAAGTAACACATGGCTGTATCAATTGACGATATCAAAAAGCTCAAAGAACTTACTGGTGTAGGTTTGACCGACGCAAAGGTTGCGTTGGTTGAAGCTGACGGTAACTTCGACAAAGCACTTGAAGCAATGCGCCAAAAGGGCCTTACTAAGGCTGAGAAGAAGGGCGATCGTGAGACCCGCGAAGGTATCATCGATAGTTATGTTCACTCAAACCGTATCGGTGTTGTTGTGGAAGTAAACTGCGAAACTGACTTCGTAGCTCGTCTTGACGATTTCAAGGAGCTTGCGCACCAGATTGCTATGCAGATTGCTGCTATGGCGCCTGTGTACGTTTCAGAAGAAGACATTCCGGCTGAAGAAATTGCGCGCGTAAAAGCTGAACTGCTTGCGAGTGAAGATCTTCAGAAGAAGCCTGAAGAGATGCGTGAAAAGATCGTTGAAGGTCAGCTCAAGAAGCACTTTGCCGACAAGGTACTCATGAGTCAAGCTTACATTCTCGATGACAGTATGACTGTCGAGGGTCGTATTAAAGAGCAAGTTGCTAAGAGCGGTGAGAACATTCGTGTTAGCCAGTTCAAGCGTATTGAACTTGGCGTAAACGAGTAAGATCGCTATCCATTATAAAAATCAGCTCGTATGAACGCGAGCTGATTTTTATTTGAAGGGAAAGGGGGATAACTATTGCGGCGGCGGCCTACTTATTTGCTATAATGAGAACAGATAAAAAGCGAGGAATCCTATGTTTGACACTAAACCGTATGAAGAGAAAATGACTGGCGCCGTGGCGCATTTTGAAGAAGAACTAAAGAAGGTTCGTACGGGCCGGTCTCACCCGAGTATGTTAGAGAGTATTCGTGTCGAGGTGTACGGCCAGCCGATGCCGCTTAATCAAGTGGCTAACATTACCGCACCAGAGCCGCAGATGCTTCAGGTGACGCCGTTTGACCCAAGCAACGTTCAGCCGATTGCTGCAGCCATCCGCAACGACCAATCGCTAGGGTTTAATCCAAGTGACGACGGCCGTGTCGTACGCGTACCTGTGCCACCACTCACCGAGGAGCGTCGTAAGCAACTTGTAAAGCAGACAGGCGAAAAGGTTGAAGAGACGCGTATCGCACTTCGCAACATCCGCCAGGACGCTTTCAAAGCCGCCAAGCACAAGAAAGATGCCAAGGAGCTATCCGAGGATGATGTGAAACGCGTCGAGAAGTCTATCGATGAGATAATCGCAAAGTTCCACGTAGAGATAGATGCAATCTTCCGCGCTAAAGAGAAGGATATCCTTACAATCTAATGTCGGACGCTTTTCCTCAGCATATTGGCTACATCATCGACGGTAATCGTCGCTGGGCGAAGCAGCACGGCATTCCAGCCTACGAAGGCCATTTAGCGGGCTATAATGCGATTCATGAAGTTGCACTTGCTACCTTTGATGCCGGTGTGAAGTATATGTCTGCCTACATATTTAGCACCGAAAACTGGAAGCGAAGTGAAGATGAAGTCAGCAGGCTGATGGGACTTGTGCTTCGCTTGCTGACATCGGATCTGCCGATCTTTGATAAGCACAATATCAAGCTGAAGATTTTGGGTTCGCGCGAGCGGGTGGGCGACAAGATCCTGAAGGCAATCGACGACGCTGAAGCCCGAACAGCCAACA
>CAMLGO010000020.1 GCA_946479665.1 uncultured Candidatus Saccharibacteria bacterium | reverse complement strand
TTTATTAGTACAAGCAAAGAATTTAAATCCAAGCCGGCGCAAAACGCCCTGAATGATCTTCGTGGCTTTGGTATCGTGCCGGACAGCGTGATCGTGCGTACCGACACGCCGGCACCAGAAAGTATCGCCGATAAGATCAGCCTATTTGGTGGCGTACCGCGCAGTGCGGTGCTATTGCAGCCGAATGTCGACACGGTATTTCAGATCCCGCTCGCCATCGCGAGTAGCGGCTTGCACGACCTGCTGACAAAGTTTTCGGGCTTAACCGCGGAACCTAATCTCGAAAAGTGGCAGAAGATTCTCGATCGACAACGTGCAAACCATTCCAAAACAGTGACGGTCGGTTTGGTGGCCAAGTATATGGACAATGAAGATACGTACATTTCAGTGCTCGAGGCGCTAAAAGCTGCCGCATGGGAGCAAGAAACGTGTCTGAAGGTAAAGTGGATCAACGCCGAGAAGGCGACCGAAGAGGATTTCGGTTCTGTCGATGCACTGCTGGTACCAGGCGGATTTGGCGCACGCGGTATCGAGGGCAAGATCGCGGCGGCTCGCTACGCGCTCGATCACAATGTGCCATACCTCGGCATTTGCCTGGGGCTGCAGGTGGCGGTGATTGCCGCTGCGCGAAAGAGTGGACTGCGCGAGGCGAATAGTACTGAGTTTTCCGATACCAAGCAGAATGTCGTGTATATCATGGACGGGCAAGCCGGCAAGGAGTCGACTGGCGGTACGCTGCGACTTGGTGATTATCCAGCGACACTTATTAAAGGTTCGAAAGTTGCCACGCTTTACGACACTCATGAGATCATTGAGCGTCACCGCCATCGATATGAGGTTAATCGCGCTTTTGTTGATGACATCGCCAAAGGTGGCGTACGGGTGAGCGGTATGTCGCCAGATGGCAAACTGGTTGAGTTTGTCGAAGCGCCGCACCATCCGTATTTTGTGGCTACACAGGCGCACCCAGAGTTTCGTAGCCGACCATCACGGGCACATCCGCTATTTACGGGACTGATTCGAGCTGTCTTGACAAAGTAGTTCAAAAGTGCTAATGTTAAAGATAGAAAACGGAATAAAACAAACATATGGCTGAAGAAAAAATAACCCCCGAAACAACCGATCTTGGTATCGACGACATGAGCGCGCTTAGCTACTTGATGCAGCAAGTGAAGGGCATCGGCTTGGTGTCTACTAATATGTTCGACACAGCGCTTGACGACGACGAGTAGGCTGTTCGGCTGCTTAGCTAAGGTATAAAAAGACCACTCGGCCAGAGTGGTTGTGTCGCTGCGTCTGTAGGAGTGCGGTTGCACCCTACAGACGCAGCTTTTGCCTACACGGAGTAGGTCTTTTGTGGTGCCGGTGGGGCGCCGTGACCCAAGAGGGGTCGCCGTGTCGCCTCGTTGGCTTTGCGAAGGGCGTCGGCGGCATCTGTGCCGACGTCAGCCTTCTCCATCAGTTCCTCGAGCTTCTTCGGATTGATCTTGCCCATTGTGCTCTCTTTCCTCTTGATGGTGGGCCTGCAGGAACCCAGTTACTTTACCATAACTATGGTCATACCGCAAAGATTTCTGAAGAACATGGTAGTTGTGTATAAAGAGATGCTCTTGTTGAGATTGCTGCGGTGCATCGAGATGGACCGCTTCGGTGACAGGGATGAGGCTTGGCCAGTTTGATAGCCAGAAGCTTGGACTGGGCGAGGTATTTGTAAATGTCGCGAGATCACTGAGCGCAGCAAGTCCGATCCGGATATCCGGCAGTCCGATTTCGACGTAGGGGTGGGGCGCATTTATTGGAGTACTCTCGACAGATAGCGCTTGGAGCATTTCTGAGGCAAGTGCCATACAGGGAAGTTGCCGGATTGTTGAGACTGCTCGATCCAGGAAATAGCTATCGGACCGGCAGCGAAGTAGAAAAGTGTCGATTGGCATGTCGTCGAGGACATATTTCACAAATTGCTTCGAGAAAAGATTGTAAAGACGAGTGTGCTGATCCACATATTCGCTTTTGAGAGGTGGGAAGTTTGCTGTCGCAACGTGAAATAAGCTGGTAATAGTTGCTTCATCCGCCTCATCTTCGAGAAGTTTCTTGCGAATCGTCTCATGAGAAACCGGCTGCAATTTTCGGATTATAGACATGTAGGCGGTGGAAACATGCGGTTTTTCGCCGAGGGACTGAGAGAGTTCGAGGCCTGGTGCACTATCTTTCATCGATTCGAGAAAGTCGGCAGCCTTTGTGATGGAGGCGGCAATAAGTACATCTTCGTCGTCTGCATCATCCTTTTCAGTTTCGTCGTTCGGATCCTTTAGAAAAGCGCGGCTTGCGCGTTTTGCCTGGTAGGTGAGTTTGCGCAGTTTTCGCTCAGGGGTTTCTTCGTCACTTATGCGGGCAAGCGTGTTGAAATTGGGATCAAATAGCGCCCAGGCGCCGCTATGGAGTTGGATCAAGAGGCATGCATGGTAGCCGCGGTGTTCAGCGGTGTCGGTGCGCATTTCCTGTACGGTCTTTGATATGCCTTCGTTATATAAAGGGTTGGCCGGTTCGCCATAAAGACGTTCTACCGCACCAGGGATAATACTGAGGTGTCGAGCGGCTGTGCGTACTTTGTAATTTTGGTATGATTCCATGACGCCGGCATGAAGGTAGCGGGCGCCGGCATGCGCCAGAAAGCCCGCTGCTGCGATTGTTGTACCGAGACAAGTAGGGGTGGCGCGATGATCTGGGTAGATACCGAGGGCCTTTGCGGAGAGGCGAATCGGGCTGTACGTCGTTTGGGCATCTGAGTCAGCGATCTCTTCGGTATGGATCTTTGCATCTGTAATTGCCTGTATTCGCATAAGGAGTTCTGAGAGTATCGTCATCTGCTCGTCGTCACTTGAAGCTTGGCGAAATAGTTCTGCCGCCTCTGGCGCGTCGCTGCCGAGAAGGGCGAACATCTCTTCAGACATGGCGGCGCCCAGTTGATGAGCTTTTTCGAGTGCATCTCGATCGATCGAATCACTAAATAGATCGGGCAGGGTATGTGGCAACAAGGAAAGGGCGCCCCCTATGTCTCTAGGCGGCTGTTCTATTTTTTCAGATATCTCGTATGCAGAGCGAAGGCCGCGGGTGCCAAGTTGGGTAATGAGCTGTGTTTCAGACGAGGTGTCTGGCTGGTGTTCGATATCTGGGAGTGGCTTTGATAGGTATATATCTTGCGCCATCTGGAAAAGCTGCTCAAAACGAGTAGTATCGGCAAGCGTTTCTAGCTCGCGCTGACGCTTGAGAGAAAGAAAATCCCGGCCTTCGCCGAGAGAAAATCCCAAAGTTTCCATAAACTATATTATATAACAAAAATGCGTCCATAACAATTATGGTGCGCTGAATGGCCTATATGGGGTAGCGACCTGATATAATAGACGCAATGAATAAAACAATTGAACAGATTATTACTCGACTTTTTGGTATCGAACAAAGTGTCCAGCTGACGCGTCCCGATGCTCAATTTGGTGACTACGCCACAAATATTGCCTTGCAACTTGCAAAGCCTCTTGGGAAAAACCCGCGTGAGGTAGCCGAGCAAATCGCTGAAGAATTACGCCAAACGGGTAATTTTTCTGAGGTCACTATCGCTGGCCCGGGATTCATTAACATCCGCCTCGATGATACGGCGCTCCTCGCTCTCACGCGCAGGCAGCCAGAGACGGTCTATGCCGGTCAAAGGATTGTTTTTGAATACAGCTGCCCGAATGCGTTTAAGGAGTTGCACACCGGTCATTTGTACCAGACAATATTTGGCGATATCGCCGCACGCATGATGTTGGTTGGTGGTGCGAATTTGCAACGTACGAGCTTCGGTGGTGATGTCGGACTGCATGTCGCGAAATGTCTTTGGGGTATGGTAGTTGAACTTGGTGGCCAAGATCCCGATAAGCTGGAGACTATCGTCGACGCCGATCCGTTTGCACGCTCGCGTTGGATTAGCGGGTGTTACGTACGTGGTGCGAAGGCATACGAAGAGGACGCCGAGGCAAAAGCAGCTATCGACGAACTTAATAAAACGATCTATGGCTTCCATGAGAAGAGTGATCACGATTCAAATCTTGCGAAAATTTATTGGACAACTCGCCAGTGGAGCTATGACTATTTTGATGCGTTTTATAAATTGATCGATGTGGTGCCGATGCGACAGTATGCCGAAAGTGAAACAGCACCAGTGGGGATGGAAGTCGTACAGGAGCAGCTCGCGAAAGGCTTGCTTAAAAAATCTGACGGTGCCGTTGTGTTTGAGGGTGATGAATCAAAGCATCTGCATACGCGCGTTTTTGTAACGTCACAAGGATTGCCAACGTATGAGACCAAGGATATCGGTGTGATTTGGCTCGAAAAAGAAGAATATAATTTCGATCATCGCTATCTTATGACAGGCAATGACCAAAAAGAATACATGCGTGTTGTGTTTGCCGCTGCCGAAGCCTTCCGTCCGGAGCTTATGGGCACAATGACGCACATGCCGCACGGTACGGTTAAATTTGCTGACGGTAAAAAAATGAGCTCACGCCTGGGCAATGTAACCCGTGCGCTCGACGTGATCGATATCGTACGCGAGAAGGTGGCTGAACTTGTTGAGGATAAGGAACTTATTGAAACAGTGAGCCTCGGTGCTATCAAGTACGCATTTGCGCGCTACCGATTGGGTGGTGATATTGCTTTTGACATCGAAGAAACCGTAAGCCTTCAGGGTAACTCCGGCCCGTACTTGCAGTATGCTCATGCTCGCGCCCGTCGGATTCTTGAGAAAACCGGTGCAGTTACGATACCAAGCATTGTCCGCGATGAGGATCGTACCTTGGTTCGCAAGCTGGGCGAGTACACCGAGGTTCTTGAACTTGCTATCCGCACTCTCGAGCCGCACCATATCTGTAATTATCTCTTTGAGCTTGCGCAGGAATTTAATCGTTACTACGAAAAGAATCAAGTTGCTGGCAACGAACACGAGGCGCATCGTGCTGGTATTGTTGCGCTCTACGCTGACACGCTTGCTGCCGGCCTCGCGATCCTCGGTGTCAATGCCCCAGCCCGCATGTAGTTGCAATTATTAAGAATTGCTGTATAGTATGTAAAATGTGTATTGGCCATCGCCAAGCCGTCCGGGTTTGGCAGTCGAACACATGACACGGCGTGTCCGTGTTTCTTGGAAAAGGGGTGAGGTAGTTGCCAAGTGCTTCTATCGAAGACAAGAGGACTGTCATGAACCGTTTGCTGCGGCTCGGATCGAAGGTGATTGTAGTCGATGACTACGACCAACTTCGGGAAGTGCTTCAGGTACCCTGGTCGTTGACGCGTCTTCGGCGTACGACGGGCAGTATGCACCACAACGACCGTTGCCTGAAGATTTCCCGCAAGGGGGAGCCGATGCGCGACGAAGATCGACCTTTCCAGTTCGTGGTTACCGGCCGCCTCCCGGAGGCCTGAGCCACAACTGACCGTGATGCCGCAAGTTTGCGGCATCACGGTCAGAGTAATACCAAGTTTGAATTAATGTTATAATTTCCCTGTAAGTAAAGGGAGATTTTTTTATGGCGGAGAAAAAGCCAATAAAGAAGCCGGCTGTAAAAACAGCTGCAACAAAACCAGCAACAAAGAAAGCGAAAGTTGTCTCTCGCGTACAGCAAAGCGCTGCAGCGATTAAAGGTCAGGGCGGAGGCTTTTTGACGTTTATTCGTGAGCAAGGTGTTGTCGGCTTGGCTGTTGGTCTTGCGATAGGTACTGCGGCTGGTGCAGCGGTTAAGACGATCGTTGACCAATTGATCGCTCCGGTTGTGGCACTTCTTACTCAAGGCGTTGACCTCAATAGTCTTAAATGGGTGATTCTTGGAAAGACTGCCGACAAGCCAGAAGTGGCTATTGGATGGGGTATGATACTGTCTGCTCTTATTACGCTACTTGCGACAGCGGCTGTCGTCTACTGGGCGGTACACCTCGCGAAGCTTGATCGTCTCGACAAGAAAAAGCAATCGTAAGATACTTCGAATGCATAAAACCACCTCACATTGGAGGTGGTTTTTAAACGGGTATATAATAGGAGTATGAATATGCGTGATAAAACCGAGAGCGAATGGGAAGACGAGCTAACACCCGAGCAGTATCATGTGCTGCGCGAGAAGGGGACGGAGCTGCCGTTTTCGGGTGAATATGATTCGCTATTTGATCCCGGCACGTACAGCTGCGCTGCCTGTGGTACGAAGTTATTTGATAGCAAGACGAAGTTTGATGCTGAATGTGGTTGGCCGAGCTTTTATGATGCGCTACCCGGAACGGTTGAATTTAACGAAGACGACAGCTTTGGGACCGTGCGCACAGAAGTTACCTGTGCGACATGCGGCAGCCATCTTGGCCATGTATTTGAAGGTGAGGGCTTGGGCGTGCCGACTGATCAGCGATATTGTATTAACTCATTGAGTTTGCAATTTACGCCAGATACTGAGAAATAGTTTACATTTCTATATATAGTGTTACGATAGACACAAACGACAGTAATTTGTGTAAGGTTGTGTATGCGTAATCATTCCGAGACTGCTTTTCAAACGTATCAGACTCCTTCTTCGCACGTGCCAACGCCTAAGCAATTTCGGCGAAATGAGCAAAGAGGAATCTTTGCAAACACCGGCCCTGGCATATCTAGCCGGCGAGAGTATGTCCGAGGGATTACCGACCGCCACTTTGCCCTAAGAGCTGGATTGCCTGCACCAGAAACCATCGCGCCGGAATATCGTGATTTAGGTAGCCGCGAGCTGCCAATCTATCATAATCGACGTGATTTGGTAACAATGGTACATCGCAATAGAGTGTCGATGCTTGAGGGTGAGACGGGTAGCGGTAAGACGTCGCAGTTGTGGCAGTATTTGCTGGGTGAAGGCTATGATCTGACTGTCGTGCTGGTGCCGCGCAAGGTGATCGCTGAAAATGTTTATGAACGTGCGCGCGAGGAACTGACCGAGCAGCGTGGTGCCGAGTTGGCTGATACAACAATTGGAATTATGCACTCTGATAGAGTTGAGCGCCACGAAAACGACAAGGTAGTGTTTATGACTGCCGGGACGTTTACAAAGATCTTTCCATCAATCGAAGAGGAGTATGCTGACAGGCCGATTGCCATTATTAGCGACGAGGTTCATGAAGCTGATCTACCTGTAGAACTGGCGACGGCAATCGCTGCGCAGTCACTTGATGATCACGAAAAATGGCGACTGGTGCTATCTAGTGCAACCCAGAATAAGGAAAAAGTACAGGCGGCGCTAGGGCCGGTTAACGGCGGTGAGGTGCCGGTAGTGTCGGTCGAGGGACGGCCGAATAATATCACGTTTATCGAAGAACCTCACTTAACGGTCATTCAAGCCTATATGAAGTATCGTCGTCATCAAATGGTGGCCGAGAACGAGATGGAGACCGAACAAGAGGAGGTTGGACCGGGCCCGCTACGCGAGAAGGTTATGATCTTTCAGCCAGGCAAGGCAGACACGAAAGAGGTGATTAGTGACATTTATAAGCAGCTCGGTAGAGCCGAAGGTCGCAGAGATGGTGGTACGCGGGGCTTTAGGCCGGCGGTATTGCATTCAAAAATTACTCAAGCGGCTATGCAGCAGATTATGGCGGAAACACTGCCAGGCGAACATGTTGTGATCGCATCGACATCCGCGGGGCAATCGGGAATTACTATCCCAAAGCTTAGTCTGGTGATTACCGACGGGCGCACGAAGCGTTCGGAACTAGACAGCGAGGGTACATCAGGGTTATTTATTCGTGATGCGGCGCAAGCAGAAATTACACAGCAGGGTGGCCGTGCTGGGCGTGATATCGAAAACGGGCTGTGCGTTTTGACAAAGGCGGAGAGCGTAATCGGCGAACCGTACTTTAAATCGTTTGAAGAACGTGAGAAACATGCGCCAGCGCAGATTCATCAGACCAACATTATGCGTACTGTTTTGTCTGTCGTGGCACTTGGTCGTGATTTTACGAAGTTGAACGAGTATTTGCTTAGTCCGGTTGACGATGAACAAACGATCCTCGAGGCGCTCGAAGGTCTATATCGTCTTGGCGCGATCGACGAAGATAACCAGGTGACCGAGCTCGGCCACCTGATGGATATGTTCCCGCTGCGACCGGAACTATCTCGTGGTGTTGTCGAAGCCTGGAAGGGCGGTCATTCATTGCAGACAATCGCCAATGTTACTGCGGTGGCGTCGGCAATTGAGGCGGGAGGACTGGCGAGTTTTGAAGATGGTGTTGGCACTGCTTGGAAGAAATTGCTACGTTCAACGACGGCCGACGACTGCATTGCGCAGCTTGACATGTTTCAGACAACCCGCAGTTCATATTACGGGAGAGCGGTCGACGAGGAGCTGCTGTTATCGCAGGATATTGACCCCAAGAATGCCTACCGGGCCCACCGCCAATGGGATAAGTGTCTGCGGGCAATGGACTTGTCGCCGCATGATATTATTTTGCTGCCACCGGACGAAGCGGGTGAACATGAAGTAAGAGATATTTTGCTTGCTGGCATGGTCGACTATGTCTATCAGAAGACGGGCGTGGTCGGTCGTAATAATGATGCAATGTATCATAATGTGCATAATCTTTCGACCGACACGGGTAGGCTGATGAGTTCGCGCAGTATGGTGGATGGCAACGAAGATGCACCGCTCTATGCTGCTGGTTTTCCGCGACGGTATCCCATCGTCAAGAAGGTGCGGGCCGATAAGAAGACGAAAGAGCCGGGTGCGCCAAAGTTTGTGAAGCAGGCAGATATAGCGCATGTTCTTGAGAGTGCCTGGCCACTTTCGAGTGAGTCACTACGTAAGCTCGCTCATTATGCCGGTCATTTAATTCGTGATGAGGCAGTTCGACAGCATTTGAATAGCGAAGGGCGCCTCGAGGAAGTTCGCCGTCGTCGCCTTGGTAGCATTGTTCTTAGTGATACGCAGCGATTATCAACCGAGCGGCCTTCAAAAGAGGGACGATCGCTCTTAGTCGATGCTGCGCTTGAGGGGCGAAATAACGATGTGCAGCGGGCACTGCGCCAATTGATCTACACGCTTGGTGAAATCCGCGATCGTGTGCCAAAGGGGCAATTGGACGACTATTTTGATCGGACTGATCTACCCGACCTTAGTATGCTGCGTACATGGACGCAGGAGGCGGCACGCTATGCGCACAGCGTTGGTGAGGTGAATGCAAACTTACGTACCAGACTCTATCAGGACGATGGCTTGCGCCGTGAAAGTTGGATCAGCGACGAAGCAGTTGCTGAGATATATACCAATGCGCCATCACAAATCGAGGGCAAGGATGGCAGGGTATTTTCGCTAGGATATGACAATGGACAGCCGATTATTAATCATATGAAGCTTGCACACATCGATCAATTGCCGTCACTGTGCCAGCTTGCTGATGGTCGAGAGATATTGTTTCACATTGACAGCACCGACAAGCGTGATCGGCAGCTGTATGACCTAAACGATTTGCTGACAATGCGCGGCGATTTCGATAAATAGTTCATAGGTAAGACGTAACGGATGGCCACCCTGGATCCTGTATACTGGGGATATGGATAAAAAACTTGCTAATGCCCGTACCGACCGTATTTTATGGGTTGATTTAGAGATGACCGGCCTTGATCCGACCGACGATCGTATATTAGAAGTGGCTGCGATTGTGACCGACTGGAAGTTTAATGAACTTGCAACCTATGAAGGTGTTGTGAAGGTTGGGCCGCGCCTCCTTGAGCGTCGCATGAAAGTGGGTAAAGACTTTTGGGATGCCAACCCAATTGCGCGTGACGGGCTTATAAAGCAGAATCTTGAAAAAGGTCGTTCGGGCCGTACTATTGAAAATGAGCTACTCGCATTTATTGATGAACATTTTGAAAAGGGCAAGCCAGTACTGCTTGCAGGTAACTCGATTCACCAAGATCGTCGCTTTATTGTGAATGAATGGCATCGTCTTGATGCTCGTCTACACTACCGCATGCTCGATGTGACTGCATGGAAAGTTGTGTTTGAGGGCAAGTACAAAAAGCGGTTCGCCAAGCCCGAAGAGCACCGTGCGCTCGGTGACATTCGCGGTTCGATTATGGAACTTCAGTATTATCTTGCTAAAATAAAAGCATGACACATACAGAAGTTGAAGAATACCTTTTAAGTTTCCCGAACACCTGGCTTGATTTCCCGTTTGGCGAGGGAACTTTTGTTTATAAAATCGGCCATAAGGAAACGGGCGAGGGAAAGATGTTCGCCATTATTCAGGGTGACAGCAAGCCGCTACGATTAAGCCTAAAATGCGACCCGCAGCTTGCAGAGATTTTGCGAGAGAAGTACGAAACGGTATTGCCTGGTTATCACCTGAATAAAAAACATTGGAATACGATTCTTTGCACTGGCCAAATGCCGGAAGATGAGCTATTTGACCTCGTGCGCCTCAGCTACCGATTGGTATCGGGCGAAGAAGTCGCAACTGTCTAGGCGTTAGCTGCGTTTAATTCAGAAAATTGTTTTTGAATTGGTTGGATATTTTTGTACGAGGTGTCAAGGAAGGCTTTGAGCGATTGACTTGAAGTGCTGGCGTGCAATTCTTTCATCTGAAGCACGATCGTTTCAAGCTGGTACGACATCTCTCGGGCATATGTACGATCGTACGTTGTGTTAAGGCGCGCATCTTCGAGTGTGGCGATTATTTTGGCACCATCCTCTTTGGTAACAATCGCTTTATCGAGCTTGTCGGCAGCGATGCCATTTAGCTTGAGTGGTTCGGCGATATCACGATTCGTATTGGTGAGGAGAATTTTAAGACTGCCGTTAAGCGAACGTAACTCGCTTGATTTGAGGTTCTTCTGGGCATCGGTGGCAAGCTTTTCAGTTGTTGCTAGGCGAGCGGCGAGCTGCTGCAGGTCATTTTTTGAGCCGCCTGCAAGGCCACTGATGATAACCAGTATGATAGTTACGATAGTTGCAACGGCGAGAACGATTGCGATGAGCCGGAATTTAGGATCAAATCGGCTCTTGGGTGCCTGCGGGGCAATTTGG
>CAMLGO010000019.1 GCA_946479665.1 uncultured Candidatus Saccharibacteria bacterium | reverse complement strand
CTAATAGATACGATTCGGCGAGCTGGGCGAAGCTTGCGTCAGGCCAAAGCGCGGACGCTTCTTACGAGCCTCGCTATCGGCGTTGGCGCCTTCACGATTACTCTCAGTCTTGCGGCTGGTGCCGGGGGACGGCAGTACACAGAGGATCTCGTGAGTGCCAACACGGATGTTCACGAGCTACGGGTGCAGCAGAAGCAGGAGGATCTCGGTGGCATCTCCGACCAATCTGCACCACAGGAGTATAGCGAAGGTGGTTCAACTGAAACGGTGGGTGCTGGATTCAAGTTTAAGCAGCTCACCCAGGCTGATATCGACAAGATCGAAAAGATTGACGGTGTAGAGAGCGTGCAGCCGGCCTATACGCTTGACGCAAAGTATGTCACACGGGCTGGCCAGAAGAAATATCAGGCTTCCGTAAATACGTATAACCAAAGTGTGAAGCAAGAGTACGTGGCTGGAAATGTCGACAAGCTCGGCATGAATGACATTGTTATTACCGAAGATTATCGTAAGGCACTTGGATTCTCGAGTGATCAAGAGGCGATTGGTAAGACGGTTGAGTTAGTTGTTGGCAAAGCGGCATCAGCGGGCTCGGAAGATAAGACATTCAGCCTTACTGTCGCGGCCGTTTATAAATCGTCGTCTCTATCATTTACGAATGGCACGGCGCTGCAGGTATCATCGGATGTGGCGAAGCAGATGTATGATTTTAGTATGCAAAATACACCAGGGTACGGTAATTACTTTGCGGCGATTGTGCGCACAAAGGCTGATGTGTCTGCTGAAACGGTCAAAGAGACGCTATCGGGCATGGAATATGATGCGCAGACGGCTGAAGACCTTATGAGTACGATGTTTAGCTTTATTAACGTGCTCCAGGGAATTCTGCTTGGTTTCGGTGCACTGGCCGTACTGACCTCAATTTTTGGCATCATTAATACGCAGTATATTAGCGTACTTGAGCGAACACAGCAGATCGGCCTTATGAAGGCGCTCGGTATGCGCCGTCGTGACGTTGGTCGTTTGTTTAAATTCGAGGCTGCTTGGATTGGCTTCTTGGGTGGTACGATCGGCGCCGGGCTGGCTTTTGTTGCCGGTACAATAGGGAATCCGTTTATCACCAAGGTACTTGAGTTGGAAGAGGGTACGCGATTACTTATCTTTGAGCCGCTGTCGATTGTTGTTGTGGTTGCTGGCTTGATGTTCATCTCTGTCGGCGCGGGTATTTTGCCAGCTCGAAAAGCAGCAAAGCTCGATCCGATCGAAGCACTTCGTACCGAATAAATAAAATTTCTATCACCACCTCTCTTTACGGTGGTACAATAGGCGTATGTTAGATATCCGTTTTATCCGCGACAATGCCGAGGCTGTGCAGACGAATGCACGCAATAAAGGCTACGAAGTAAACATTGATGAGCTGCTCCGATGGGACGGCGTCAAGCGCAACTTGCAACAGCAGGCTGATGAGCTGCGTGAAAAACGGAATCTTGTCTCGTCGCAGATGAAGGGCGGTCGCCCGACACCGGAGCTTGTCGAAGAAGGCAAAGCCATCAAGGAGTCCTTGATGGCTGTCGAGGCAAATCTCAAGGAGGCAGACGATGCCTTCACGACACTTCTAAAGCTTGTGCCAAATATGGCCGCCGACGACGTGCCGATTGGCGCAACCGAAGATGAAAACGTGCTTGCCAAAACTGTTGGCGACAAAACGGTCTTTGGTTTTGCGCCACGCAATCACGCCGAAATCGCTGCACGGCGCGATTGGATCGACAAAGAGCGCGCCGCCAAGGTTGCTGGAAGTCGATTCGCTTATATTAAAGGCGACCTGGTGAAGTTGCAGTTTGGTATTATCCAGTTTGTTCTTGATACCGTCACTGATGAGAACACGTTACGCATTATCGCCGAGAAGGCAGGGCTCGATGTGGCAATAAAGCCGTTCACGCCAATCTTGCCACCGCTAATGATCCGCACCGAACTCTATGATGCGATGGATCGTCTTGAGCCGCGCGATGACCGTTATAAGCTTGAAGGCGACGACCTATGGCTCCAAGGTAGTGCCGAGCATGTCCTTGGAAGCATGCACGCAGATGAAATCTTCGAAGAGTCTCAATTGCCGCTTCGCTACATCGGCTACGCGAGCAGCTTCCGTCGCGAGGCTGGTACGTACGGTAAAGACATGGAAGGTATCCTTCGTATGCACCAATTCGACAAGCTCGAGATGGAAAGCTTTACGACTGGCGAGGATGGTCTCAAAGAGCACCTCTTATTCGTAGCGATCCAGGAATACCTCCTTGCAACACTCGGACTGCCGTATCAGGTGATTCAAAAATGTACGGCCGACATCGGCAAACCGAATGCTCGCGGTATTGATATGGAAACGTGGCTACCTGGTCAGGATAAATATCGTGAAACGCACACTGCCGACTATATGACCGACTACCAGAGCCGTCGCCTCAAGACTCGCGTTCGTCGTGAGAGTGGTGAGCTTGAGTTGGTTCATACCAACGACGCAACGGCATTCGCACTTGGGCGCATTATGATTGCGATTATCGAAAATGGTCAGGATGAACAGGGGAATGTTGCTATTCCGACTGCTCTACGGCCTTACCTTGGTGGCAAGTCGACTCTATAGATTGACAATCTATTAAATAAGTTCTATAATTATACTTGTCCTTTACAATGTAGTGCAACACGAAAGCGAGTGTGGTGTAAGTGTCCGTTCTGGTGACAGAAGCCGGTGACACCCATAGTTTTAACGCCCTTGAGATTGCTAAAAAGCAGTCGCATCGTCGATTCAATCGTGCGGTTGTAACGCGCTATGATCTAACGCTTCAAAATGAGCGGGAGGGATTGCGCTTTGCCTGCGCAGTCGCCGGTTACGAGGGTACTGGGCCGCATATCGCGAGCGAGATTCTTGAACTGTTTGGCTTCGGCGACCGTCAGGAAATCTTTGCCAAGATTTCTGTCGGTGGCGACGGAGCCTACTACGTACTTGAACGCTAGCGTGGCGCTTATTGAGCCCTGTTTGTACGCGTAAAGGAGCGCCCTGTCTATGTTTTGGACGGGGCGCTTTTCCTTCTATGGCCAGATAGTAATAATATGATAGGCGCTGCTTATCCCGGGTCAAAACTCGGCAAAGCTGCTATAATAAAAGTACCAAACCTTACAACAAACAGGAGGGTAGCATGATTACACAAGTCGATATCACAGGCGTCAAATACGACATTGATGAGACCACCAAAAAATATGTCATCAAAAAAGTCGGACGGCTGGATCGCTATCTCCCGCGGCATGCGCGTAAAAGCGTCACCGCCGATGTAAAACTTAAAGAAGTCAACCGAGCACACGGCAATAAATACGAGGCCGAGATTATTTTGAATGTGCCCGACAAAATTTTGACCGCCAAGGACACGACCGTTAATATGCTTGCAGCAGTCGATATTGTTGAAGCAAAACTTGCGACGCAGCTTCGAAAGTACAAAGAGGCGACCATCTCACACGTTGGCCGTCGTGGCGTCATGAGCCGCTTTAAGCGCAGCTACGCCCGCGAACTCTAGTTTTTATCTGTTATCAGGCTTTTATCTCGCAGGCAAACAGCGTATAATACTTCATAGTATTTGACAGAAGTTTCAGAAGCGAGGGATTCTTAATATGGTAAGCAGTCAAAAAGCACTGACAAAGGTGTTTGGAGATCCGCAGCAGCGGATTCTTAAGCGATTACAGAAGAAGGTTATTACGATTAATGACTTGACTGAGTCGTATAAAAAACTCAATAAGACTGAATTGAAGGCGAAAACAGCTGAGTTTAAGCAGCGCCTTGAGGGGAAGGAAGCCGTTGATGTGCTACTTCCTGACGCGTTTGCATTAGTGCGCGAAGCAAGTGATCGTGTTCTCGGAATGCGCCATTTCGACGTACAGCTGATCGGTGGCATGGCCCTTCATGAAGGTAACGTTGCCGAAATGAAAACCGGTGAAGGTAAAACCCTTGTCGCTACACTACCGACATACCTGAACGCCCTTGAGGGCAAGGGTGTGCATGTCGTTACGGTCAACGATTACCTTGCGCAGCGTGACGCTAGCTGGATGGGTGAGCTCTACTACTTCCTAGGGCTTAGCACGGGTGTTATCATCAATGAGGCCTCATTTGTCTACGATCCGAAATTCGACAACGAGAAACACGACGATCCTCGTATGCGCAAGCTCCGTCCGGTTAGCCGCAAAGAAGCGTATGCCGCAGATATTACCTATGGCACCAATAATGAATTTGGATTCGATTATCTTCGCGACAACATGGTTGATGATATGGATCTGCTACGTCAGCGCGAACTCAACTTCGCGATCGTCGACGAAGTTGACTCAATCCTTATTGACGAAGCTCGTACGCCGCTCATTATTAGCGCGCCAGCTGCCGAGAATCCAGATAGTTATTATCAGTTTAGTAAGATCGCAGCCAAGCTAAAATCAGACGATTATATCCTCGATGAAAAACGCCGCAGCGTGTCGTTGACAGACCTTGGGGTTGAGCGCGTTCAAAAGATGCTGGGTATTAAGAACCTCTATACGCCTGAATACGTTCGATCTGTCTACCACATGGACCAGGCGCTTCGCGCCCAGACTCTCTTTAAACGTGACAAAGACTACGTCGTTACAAACGACGGCGAAGTGATTATCGTTGACGAGCATACTGGTCGTTTGATGCAAGGTCGTCGCTACAACGAAGGTCTTCATCAGGCAATTGAAGCCAAAGAAAACGTAGCCGTGCTACAAGAGAGTATGACGCTCGCGACTGTTTCATTCCAGAACTACTTCCGCTTGTACAAGAAGCTATCTGGCATGACCGGTACGGCGTTTACCGAAGCAGAGGAATTCCAACAGATCTATAGCCTCGATGTTATTCAAATTCCATCGAACCGTCCGCTGGCACGTATCGACCATGAGGATCTTATCTTTAAGACCGAGAAGGGCAAGCTGAAGGCTGTTGCCGATGCGATTAAACAGTACCATGACGAAGGTCGTCCAGTGCTCGTTGGTTCTGCCTCGATTGCCAAGAATGAGCTGATTGCGAAATATCTCGATAAAGAGAAAGTTCCATATGAACTGCTGAATGCTAAAAACAACGAGCGTGAAGCGGCAATCGTTGAAAAGGCTGGTGAAAAGGGCGCAATTACTCTTGCGACCAACATTGCCGGTCGTGGTACCGATATTAAGCTTGGCGAGGGCGTCAAGGAGCTTGGTGGGCTTGTGGTGATCGGCTCAGAGCGACACGAATCTCGCCGTATTGATAATCAGCTACGTGGACGTGGTGGACGTCAGGGAGATCCAGGTGAGACACAGTTCTTTGTCTCAACCGAAGATGACCTCATGCGTATTTTCCAAGGCGAGCGTATTGCAGCTTTGATGGACCGACTTGGAGTGGATGAAGAAACGCCAATTCAAAATAAGGCCGTCAGTAAAACACTTGAAGCAGCGCAAAAGCGTGTCGAAGGCTACAACTTCGATACGCGTAAAAATGTTGTTCAATACGACAACGTTATCAACCGTCATCGCCGTGTCGTATACACGATGCGTCGCAAGATTCTTGAAGGAAGCGATATCAAGCCAGAGATCGAACGCCTGATTGATGAGAAACTGACAGAGCTTACTGTATTGCCAGCCAAGAATAATCGACTTTTTGCCGAGGAATTCGAGGGTGTATTCCCACTTCCAGCCAAGAAGATCAAAGCCATTGGCGAAGAAAAGAAAGACAAGCTTCGTTTTGAACTCGCCCAAAAAGAGGCTAAAAAGCTCTATAAAGCAAAGGAAGCCGAGCTAAGCGAGGAGATTCTTCGTAAAGTAGAGCGTGAAGTCTATCTACAGGTACTTGATACATTGTGGATGCAGCATCTTGAAAACATGCAGCACCTTCGCGAGGGTATTCACTGGCGCAGTGTAGGTCAGCGCGATCCGCTTGTAGAATATCGCTCTGAATCACAGCATTTGTTCCATGGTCTTCAGTCGTCACTCCGTGATGAAGTGCTTCGTACAGTGATGCACGTGCACAAGCACGATGTTGTGGCCCAGGCCGACGAAGAGTATGACACTGAGCTGACTCGACTTGCCGAACAGGCTGTCGAGAAAGGCGTCAATGAAGTAACGGGCGGTGAAGATAGCCGTGATAGTGATTTCAAGACGACAAAAGCAAAGTCGGCAAGTGATCAGAACAAGATCAAAAATGACGCACGCAAGAAGAAAAAAACGCAGCGCCAAAATCGCAAGAAGAATCGTTAATAAACGGGTGGCAAGGAAAAAATAAAATGAAACACACCGTTGAAGAAGTGCGTCTGAAAAATGGCGCACGCGGTCTTCTGATCGACGTACCAGACGCAACCGTAATGAGTTTCCAGTTCCAATTTCGAGCTGGCAACCACTATGTGCGCTCAAAAGATATTTATGAAACAGCTCATATCATGGAGCACATGGCATTCGGTGCCAATGCTCAGTTTAAGAACGAACATGATTATGAGGCCGAATTTACAAAAAATGGCGCCTACCACAATGCATACACGAGTGATCTCTCGATGGTCTACGTGGCTGACTGTGCCGATTTCGAGTGGGATCGCATTTTAGCTCTTCAGGAGGTCGCTATTTGCGAACCTCGCTTTAACGCCGAAGAGCTTGAGGCGGAGAAGGGTAATGTTAAGAGTGAGCTCACAGGTTACCTTAATAACCACAATCGCATTCTCTGGCCAAAGATTCAGCAACAACTTGGTGAAGATATTTATACCTATCGTCAGCGCCTGCAGACAATTCCGAATATCGCATTGGCGGACATCAAAGAGCACTACAAGCGCACGCATACCGCACAAAACATGCATTTTGTGATCGCTGGTAAGCTTCATGGCCGAAAGAGTGAGATTAAGCGACAACTTGAAGACTGGAAACTGAAAGCGGGCGAGCGTTTTGAAGTGCCAAAACACGATCTTTCGAGCGGCAAGCCAACGTTAATCCGTCGAAAAGAAGCGTCGAACCTTACGTTTGGCTGGTCGATGGTAATTCCACGTGAACTCAGTGACGAAGAGGTTGAGGCGATGAACTGTCTCGATCATATTTTGACCGGCACGATGCACTCGCGTATGTACGGGGCTGCTCGTAAGAAGGGCTTAGCCTATGGTATGTTCTCTGATACGTCGGCCGGCTTTCACGATAGCAGCTGGGACTTTGGCGGACAAGTAAATCTCGAAACAGCCGATGGGTTATTTGATATTATCGTTCGTGAAATGAAATGCGTTCTTGAGGGTCGTATTACCGAGGCTGAGCTTGACGCAGCGAAGTCATATGCGCTTGGTCGCTATCAGATGGGCGCTCAGACGGTATCGCAGATCAGTAACTTCTACACCAACCGCTACTTTGCTGATGGTGTCGTGAAGGACTATGATAATGTGCCAAACGCTATCCGTACGACATCACTTGAATGTATGATTAAAACCGCTCGCGAATTCATAGAGTATGATACTTGGGTGCTTGCCGGTGTCAGTAGTGGCGAACGATCGGATGTTGTCGAGTTGAATGATAAACTCGCATCACTGTTTGAAACGCGCTAGAATAAGGCTATGAAGATTGCAATTGCCGGCTACGGACTCGAGGGGAAATCAAACTACGCTTATTTTAAGTCCCGTGGCGAGGTGACCATTGTCGACGAGCGTGAAGTGGTTGGTGATTTGCCGGAAGGTGTTCCGACGTTGCTCGGGGAGGGCGCGTTTGCTCAGCTTGATGATTTTGATTTGGTAGTGCGCACGGCCGGTCTGAGCCCGCACAAGATCCACGCGAGTGGTAAGGTTTGGTCGGCAACTAACGAATTCTTTGAAAAATGCCCCGCGCTAATTATCGGTGTTACGGGGAGCAAGGGCAAGGGGACGACAAGCAGTCTGATCGCCAGTATCCTTACCGAGGCGGGCAAGACAGTCCACTTGTTGGGTAATATCGGCCTTCCGGCACTTGACGAGCTGGCGAATATCTCCGAAGAAGACGTTGTTGTCTATGAACTCAGCAGCTTCCAGCTCTGGGACGCTGAACGTTCGCCGCAAGTAGCGGTTGTGCTCCATATAGAACCCGACCATCTTGATGTTCATGAGAATTTTGATGAGTATGTGAGCGCTAAAGGAAATATCGCGCGCTATCAGGGTATTAACGATCGTATCGTGTATAACGTATCAGATGAGAGCGCTACTACTATTGCTGATCTGTCTGTTGGGCAGCGGCTGCCGTATCCGACATTGCGTACGGCGCATGTCAGCGACGGCCAGTTCTACTACGGTGAGCAACTATTGTGTTCAGTCGATGAGCTACAGCTACCAGGGGTACATAACCAAGATAACGCCTGTGCGGCGATCACGGCTATTTGGCCGTGGGTCCAAGACGGGCTGATAATTGGCGAAGGTTTGCGCGCCTTTGGCGGGCTTGAACATCGCCTAAAGTTCGTAGCGGAGAAGCAGGGCGTTTCTTACTACGACGATAGTATTGCCACGACGCCAGGCAGCGCAATTGCTGCGGTACGTGCGTTTGATGGTCCGAAAGTTATTATTCTTGGCGGTTCATCTAAAGGTGCTGATTTTGAGGAGGTCGCAGCTGTCGCGTCACGCTCAAACGTAAAACAAGCGATTTTGATTGGTGATGAGTCCGATCGTATTGAGCAGGCACTAGTAGGAGCTGGCGTTGCGTCTATCAATAAGGGGAGTGAGATAACTATGTCCGCCGTCGTTCAGCTCGCCGCCGGTATTGCTGATGCTGGTGATACGGTGATTTTGAGTCCTGCCTGTGCTAGTTTCGGGATGTTCCGTGATTATAAGGATCGTGGCAATCAGTTTATTGCTGCGGTCAACGACCTGCCGCTGTAATACTGTATCGAACGCTATCGTGCCGATGTACCATTGGGTCGCCTCGGAAGTGAAAATAAACTCTCACTTCGCTCGGCTCGCCAATGTTATAATAGAAGAGTCAGCGTAAGTGCAGTAAAGGAGTTCTCTCTATGCAGCTGCCAAGCCACCAACCCTTTCCTAAAAAGCTTCGTCGCCCTCTCGCGATAGTGGCGATAAGCATCATAGCGATCACCCTTCTGGTGATCGTTTTTTATTTCGTCAGTCAGCCGTATGTGCAATCCCAGCTAGGGCCTGTGAATGATCATTTGTCTGGTCGCGTTATTTACAAAGTGCCGGTAAAACTTACACAAGACAACGCACTAGTCGCGCCGTTATTTGGCGGCTCGGAAAGCAGCGATGTGGTCAAACGGGCATCGGTGTGGTCGTGGCGCGAAACTGAAGCAAAAGATACGCCCGACAACATACTGTTTGCCATGGGTTATAGCTATGTGCTGGCGAGAGGAGCTATACCTTCCGATCGTGCAAGTGTCATCGCGCAGCTCAAGCAATCATCACAGGCTTCTATCGTGAGCCGAGTGCAAACGATTGCTGATTGTAAAAATACGCCCGCCATTAAGCTATACGACTTTAGCCCAGCTGGCGCCAAGGGGTTTTACTATGATTATTCCTGCACGAATCGCCACGACCGTAAGCTACACGGGCTTGTCGGCTTTCTACTTGTCGACAACAGCAGTGAGCTCCACTTGTTGATGATGCTCGGGCGCGAGAATATCTGGAATGCGAATCGTTCCCGGATTGCCACTATGCTAAGCGGCATCGCCATAAAGAAAGAATAGCCCGAGAGGAAGGGGAGTCTGATGCTATAATGAGTAACAATGCAACCACTCTTCAAACGTCTCGAAACCCTCAAAAGCGCTATTGATGTAGCGTATGGGCAGTTATCGATCGATGACAAATACGCGCAGGCGCAGCTGATTGAACAAGAGCTCGCATCGCCTGAAATTTGGAATAACCCAGCGTACGCCCAAGAGAAGAGCAAGCAGCTCGCGGCACTGAATAGTATGGTAGAACCATGGCAGACGCTTCGTATGCAGGTGGCCGATATCAACGAGCTGTTTGAGCTTGGAGATGATTCACTCCTTGCCGAGTTCGATGGTCAGGTGAAGGCGCTTGAAGATGAATTCGCGGCTCGCCGCAAAGAACTATTATTTAACGGTACATATGACGACCACAGCGCAATTATTCGCCTCAGTGCGGGTGCGGGCGGTACCGACGCGCAGGACTGGACAGAGATGCTCGAGCGTATGTACCTTCGCTGGGCAGAAAAAGCCGGCATGCAGACAGCTATCGTTGAGCGCTCGGTGGCCGACGAAGCTGGTATCAAAAGTAGCGTTATCGAAGTGAGTGGGCCGTACGCGTATGGCAAGCTACGTTCGGAAAACGGTGTACATCGTCTCGTGCGGCTCAGTCCGTTTAACAGCGATAATCTTCGTCAGACCAGCTTTGCGTTAGTTGAAATTTTGCCACAAATCGATGCACCTGAAGAGGTGCAGCTAGACGATAAAGATCTGAAGATCGACGTGTATCGAGCAGGTGGACACGGCGGTCAATCGGTCAACACAACCGATAGTGCCGTGCGAGTCACGCACTTGCCAACGGGTATTGTCGTGGCGATTCAGAATGAGCGTTCACAGCTACAAAACCGCGAAACCGCTATGAAAATTTTGCGCTCAAAACTTGCTCAGCTACGGCTCGAGCAGCACGCTGAAAATATTCAGGATCTTCAGGCAGGTGAGTCGGCAAGCTGGGGTGCTCAAATCCGCAATTACGTCCTCCATCCGTATACTATGGTTAAAGATACCCGTACCAAGTACGAAGATCGTGACGCGCAAGGGGTGCTCGATGGCAAGATCGACGGTTTTATAGAGTCGTTTCTTGAGGCAAATCTCGACAATTAGTAGGCGTTACTCTTGGCCTCAAAAGAAATTTGCCCTGTTGCACTTATGCTATACTAGATAAAGATATGATTCTGCTAGATAGGGTAACGAAAACATACGGCAAAGACATGCGCCCAGCGATTAATCGCGTGAGTTTGCATGTGGAGCCGAAAGAATTCGTGATTCTAGTAGGAACGAGTGGCGCTGGTAAGTCAACGCTTCTCAAGCTTCTTACTCGAGAGGAAAAGCCAACCAGCGGTAAGATCGTCGTTGGTGGTATCGACTACGATACGCTAAAAGATAAACATATTCCACTTTTGCGTCGTAAGATTGGCGTTGTTTTCCAGGACTTTAAGCTATTGCCTCAGCGTACGGTATTTGAAAATGTCGCTTTTGCACTCGAAATCGCCGGCATGACGAACCGTGAAATTAAAAATACCGTACCGAAGGTTATTGAACTCGTGGGACTTACGGGCAAGGAAAAGAATTTCCCGCACCAGCTATCTGGCGGTGAGCGCCAACGTGTGGCGATTGCTCGTGCTGTCGTTCGTCAGCCAAAGATCCTGATTGCCGATGAGCCAACCGGCAACCTTGATCCGAAACATAGCTGGGATATCGTGCGCCTCCTCGAGAAGATTAATCGTTACGGT